>JBPCJI010000019.1:0-9867 GCA_051005475.1 Thermoleophilaceae bacterium | reverse complement strand
CTGCGCCTTCGTGACCCTTGAGGGCGGGCTCGAGGGCGACGATGGGATGGTCGAGGAGCTCCGCGAGCACTGCGCGAGGCGGATCGGCAAGCTCGTCCGTCCGCGCCGGATCATCTGGGCCGATGACCTGCCGAAGACCCGCTCCGGCAAGATCATGCGCCGCCTGCTGCGTGACATCGCCGAGGGGAGGGAGCTCGGGGACGTCACAACCCTGCGCGACCCCGGCGTGATGGCCCAGCTCGAGGGGCGCGTGAAGGAGCTGCAGGCCGACGAGGCTTAGGCCCGCCTACTATCCTCGGCCTCCCGGGCCGTTAGCTCAGCTGGGAGAGCGCCGCCTCGACAAGGCGGAGGTCGCTGGTTCGAGCCCAGCACGGCCCATCGTCGTCGCGCCGGGGCTCAGCCGGCGAACAGCTCAGCCAGTGCCAGCGAGAACCCTGGAAGGAGCGGTGAGGTCAGCGCGTCCCTGCCGTCCAGCTCCAGCGCCATGTCGAAGACCGGCGCCCCCGGCGCCGATCGCCTGAACACCAGCACCCCGTCGGCTGCGGTGTCAACCAGCCACAGCTCGCGCAGGCCGTGACGCTCGTAGCCGGACTTCTTCGCGCCGATGTCATAGCGCCACGTCGAGGGCGAGCGAACCTCCGCGGCGAGGGCGGGCATGGGCGATGGAGGACGATCCTGACGAGTGGGGGCGCGGCCCTCGGAGTACCACAGGACGTCGGGGGCGTAGACGCTGCGGTCGTCGATACGAACGTCGAGCGGGACGCTGACCTTGCCTCGGTTGGGACCAGCTGCGATCCATGCCCAGAGCACCCCAATCAGCCGCGTCTGAATATCAGCGTGCTCAGGCGTGGGCTGGTTCACGACGACCTCACCCTCGACGAGGTTCCACGGCCGCCCGTGCTCGGGCACGGGCAGGGCCAGGAACTCCTCGGCGGTCATCGTCTGCGCCACTTGCATGGCGGTCATCGTATTCCTCCGTGGGCGGGGCTTGCATCTCTGGTGAAGACCCAGGGCATCGGTTCTCGCCCCCTTAAGGTGGCCCGGTGACCGGCCTGCTCTACGACATCCACGGCAACCTGCCCGCCCTCGAGGCGGTGCTCGACGACGCGGCCCGCGAAGGCGTGGAGCGGTTCGTGCTCGGGGGCGACTACGCGCTCTTCGGCGCCTGGCCGGCCGAGACCGTCGAGCTGCTGGAAACGCTCGACGCCGTCTGGATCCGGGGAAACGGGGAGCGGTGGACCGCCGCGCCGGAGGCGGCGCCCGAGAATGTCCGGGGTGCGATCACCCGCTGCCGCGAGCTGCTCGGCGGGGATCTCGTTCGCGAGCTGGCGTCGCTCCCGGAGACCCACGCGGAGGACGACATCCTGTTCTGCCACGGCTCACCGGAGTCCGATGTACGCAGCTTTCTCCCCCAGCCGGCCGATGACGAGGAGGAGCTGCTCGAGGGCGTCAGCCACGGCCGGCTGGTCTTCGGGCACACCCACCTCGCGTTTGCCCGCCGGGCTCGCAGCGGCACCGAGCTGCTCAACCCGGGCAGCGTCGGAATGCCCTTCGACGCCGACCACCGGGCCGCCTGGGCGCTTCTGCGCGAGGACGGTACGGCCGAGCACAGGCGCGTGGCATACGACCACGGCGCGAGCGCCGCCGCCGTGCGCGAGGCGCTGGGCGAGGCCGGAGAGCTTCCCGCGCGCAGGATCGAGCGCGCAAGCAGCGACGCGGACTGACGCGGCCGGCTCACGCTGTTCGGAGGCTCGCTTCCCGCCGCTTGCTCCTTCAGCTCGGCCGCGCGGCGCCCACCAGCCGCTCCAGCTCCTCCTCGCTCGTCCAGGCCCCCACGGATGCTCGAACGTAAGGAGTGCCGGGGAGATGGCGGACGAGCAGCCCCTCGCCCAGAAGCCGCTCCGACTCGGCCGCGTTGTCCGCCGCCTCCCACGAGACGAGCGTCGAGCGCCCGCGCGGAGCCACGTTCAGCCCGGCCGCGGCGAGGCTATCCGCGAGGGTTCCCGCCAAAGTGGGCCCGCGCTCGTGGACGAAGTCGATCCCCGCTCCCTCCAGCACGTCGAGCGCGGCGAGAGCCCAGGCCGCACTCTGCGCGGCCGGAAAGCCCCCGTCGAAGCGCGCGGCGCCCTCGCGCAGCGGGAGCTCCAGCGCGCGCAGGGGGTCGGACACCGTGCCGTAGCCCGCGGCGATGGGCGAGAGCTGCTCGACCCGATCCTCACGCACGTAGAGGTAGCCGGTGCCGATCGGGCCGCAGAGCCACTTCTGGCCTGAGGCGGCGTAGTAGTCGCAACCCAGCTCGCCAACGGGCGCGGGAACCGCGCCAAGCCCCTGTGCGCCGTCGAGCAGCACGGGCGCAGCGCAGGCCGCGAGCGCGGCGGTGTCCGCCACGCGGCCGGTGAGCCAGGAGACGTGGGAGCACGCCACGAGCCGCGTATGCGGCCCCACCTCGCCCGCGAGCTCGTCGAACGGCACCGTGCGCACCGTGACTCCACGTCGCCGGCGAGCCAGCCCCAGCGGAGCGAGCATGCCCGGGTGCTCCTCGTCGGAGGTCAGCACCTCGTCGCCGCGCCCGAGGTCGAGCCCGGAGATGACGGTGTTGACGCCGTCCGTCGTGGCGCCCGTCAGCGCCACCTCCCACGCCTCGCAGCCGAACAGGCCCGCGATGCGCACCCGCAGCCGGTCTGCGAGATCGAGCGCGCGGTCGAACTGCGCCTTGGCGCCGCGACCGTTCTCGAGCGCGTCACGCAGCTCGGCCTGCGCCGCGTCGGCCGCCGACCGGGGCACCGGGCCGACCGACCCCGCGTTCAGGTAGGCCAGGCGCTCGAGCACCGGAAACTGTGAGCGCAGGTCCAAGGGCGACTGATACTAGGCTTCGAGCCGTGATCCTCGAGCGCTCCATGTCCGACGAATGGCTGTCGAACTCCTACCTCATTGCCGACGCGCCGGGCGGCCATGGCGTGATCATCGATTCGGGCGGTCCCCCGGCTCCACTGCTCGAGGCCGTTGAAAGGCACGAACTCACGGTCGAGCACCTGCTCCTGACCCACCACCACCACGATCACGTGGCGGAGAACCACGTCTACAAGGAGCGCCTCGGCGTCGAGATCCTCGCCCATCCACTGGAGGCAGAGCGCCTGATGGACGTGGACCGCACGATCGAGCCGGGCGAGAGGCTGGTGGAGCTCGGCAGCCTTCAGGTCGGAGCGCTGCACACCCCCGGCCACACCGCCGGGGTGCTGAGCTTCGTGGTGAACGGCAGCGCGGTGTTCACCGGCGACACCCTCTTCAAGGGCTCCGTCGGCGGCCTCAAGGCCGCAGGCGCCACCAGCTTCGCCGATCTCAGGTCCTCCATCATGGGCGTGCTGATGGAGCTGCCGAAGGAGACGCGGGTGCACCCCGGCCACACCGACCCGACCACGGTCGGGGAGGAGTGGGAGCAGAACGCCTTCGTCCGCCTCTGGCGCGGGCTGGACGAGCAGGGCGAGGAGCGGTGCACGGTCTGGGAGCAGGACGCCACGCTGGTCCTGTGGGGCGAGGACTACGACGGCGGCCACAAGGCATGGGTGCGCTGGGAGGAGTCCGGGGAGGACGACATCGTCCCCGGCAGCCAGGTGGTTCGGGGTATTGGGTAGGTCGGTCCGCGCCCCTGACCTTGGTCAGCCCCCACACACGGGCCACTGGCCGGCACCTGACTGCGCGTAGAGAATGGCCGCGCGGCGTTCCTGCTCGGCCTCATGGGCCGCCGCGGGATCGCCGCTACCGCCCACGGCCGCCCAGGTGGCCGGCGAGAACTGGTACTTGCCGCGGTAGGCGCCGCCACCACCCACTGCGCGCGGGTTGCCCCCGGACTCACAGGCGGCGATCGCCTCTAGCTGGGGGGGCACCGACCCGGCGGGCGCAGCGGCGGCCCCTGGGCCCTCGGCTTCAGCCGCTCGCTGGCCGCCGGCCGCCCGCTTAGCGCTGCGCGTTGCCGCGCGCAGCCGGCCATGGGCCTCGGCCGCATCGAGCGGATCGCTGAAGAGCCGCGAGGAGACCAGGATGCGATCGTCCTCCGGGTCCGGGTCTCCGGTGGCGGCAACGGCCGCCGGAACGGGCAGCAGGCAGGCAAGGGTAAGAATCGGGAACAGCTTGCGCACGCGTGAAATCACCTCGGTAGGTCGGGGGAAATGCCGGCGATACCGGTGCCCGCGCTGGTGCGCGGGAGTGCGAGCCGACGTGGGCAGCCGCCCAATCGGACCGGCTCGTCTCGTTCGAGGGTAAGCCGAACGAGGCCACGCAGTGTGACGCATCTCGCACTTCGGTGCCCCCGGGGTACGCTGCGCCCGATGAGCACTGGGCTGCAGACGGTGGATATTGGCGCAGCGCCGCTGGGCGACCACGCGCCCGCCTGCGGCGCCGAGGCGCTTGAGCGGATCGAGGCAGCCGCCGCGGCCGTGCAGGGAATGCGCGTCCTGCACCTGAGCGTCGCGGGTGGCGAGGGCGGGGTGCCCGGCCTGCTGGGGACCTTGCTCCCCCTCGCGGCCGCGGCGGGCGTGCACGTCGAGTGGCGGGTCCTGTTCGGGGGCCCCGAGCTGCACCAGGTCTCGTCCGGGCTGCAGGCCGGGCTCCAGGGCGCCGAGAGCGCGATCGGTGACGAGGCCTGGCGCGGCTACCTCGATGCCTGCAGCGCGGCCGGCGCGGCGCTCGAAGGGGGAGAGGGGTACGACGCCGTGGTCCTGCACGATCCGGCCGCACTGGGGCTGGTGGAAAGCCTCGAGCGCAAGCGCACCATCTGGCGCTGCCATCTGGACGTCTCGCACCCCGACCCGCCCGCCTGGGATCGCGCCGCACCGCTCGTGGAGGCGTGCGGGACGGTGGTCTTCCCGGACCGTTCGTTTGCCCCGGAGGGTCCGGTCCGCGAGCGCGCCCGCGAGATCGCGCCCGGAATCGATCCGCTGACCCCGCGGAACGTCGCGTTGGCACCAGAGCTGGCGGGAAGCCTGCTCCGTAGGCTCGGGCTCGACCTCGACCGCCCGCTCTGCTCCCAGCTCATGCGCCTGGACGGGTGGAAGGACCCTCACACGGCGCTCGAGGCCCTCGCCCTGGTGCGGGAGGAGCTGCCCGAGCTCCAGTTCGTGGTCGCCTGCGAGCTGGACGCCGGCGGCGAGGGCTGGCCCGCGGTGAAGGAGATCTCCGACTACGCGGCAGGTCAAGAGGGCCTTCATCTGCTCACGAGCTACTCCGGCAAGCTCGGCGACCAGGAGCTCGGCGCGCTGAACCAGCTCTCGCGCCTGGCGCTGCGACTCTCGCTGCGAGAGGGCTTTGGCCTTGCCGCATCCGAGGCGCTGTGGCATGGCACACCGGTCGTCGGCGGCCGCGAGGGGGGCACGCCCCTGCAGGTGCGCGACGGCATCGACGGCTATCTGGTGGAAGGGGCGACGCAGACCGCCGAGCGGATTGCCGAGCTGGTGCGGGATCCCGGCCTGGCGCTCGAGATGGGGCGGTCCGGGCGCGAGCGGGTAAGAGAGCGCTTCCTGGTCACGCGGGTGCTGGAGGACGAGCTGGGGCTCCTGGCCTCGCTCGGGTTACCTTCCTCGCGATGAAGGTCCCCCTGCCGGACGGCAACGAGCTCGACCTGCCCGACGGCGCCACGGGCGCCGACGCTGCGCGCGCGATCGGCGAGGGGCTTGCGCGCTCCGCGCTGGCGGTGAAGCAGGACGGCGCCCTGCTCGACCTCTCCGCGGCGCTTCGGCCCGGCGAGCCGATCGAGATCGTCACCCCCAGGAGCGAGGAGGCGCTCGCGCTCGTCCGCCACGACTGCGCGCACGTGCTGGCCACCGTCGTGACCGAGCTCTACCCGGGCGTGAAGCTCTCGATCGGCCCCCCGACCCGCGACGGCTTCTACTACGACTTCGACTTCCCGGACGGCGTGAGGCTCTCCGACGCGGACTTCGAGCGCATCGAGCAGAGGATGCGCGAGCACATCAAGGCCGACGAGCCCTTCGAGCGCGAGGACGTCACGGTGGCCCAGGCGCTCGAGCGCTTCGCCGCCGAGAGCCAGGAGTACAAGGTCGAGCTGATCGAGAACCTCGTGCGCGACCGTGGCGTGGAGACGGTCTCGCTCTACCGCAACGGCCCCTTCACCGACCTCTGCCTCGGCCCCCACGCGCCGAGCACGAAGCGGATCAAGGCGTTCAAGCTCACGAGCGTCGCCGGGGCCTACTGGCGCGGTGATGCCAGCCGCCAGATGCTCACCCGCGTCTACGGGACGGCATTTCACTCCAAGCAGGAGCTGGCAGAGCACCTCGAGCGCCTGGAGCAGGCACGGCAGCGCGATCACCGCAAGCTCGGGCGCGAGCTCGACCTGTTCCTGTTCAGCGAGCTCTCGCCGGGCTCGCCGTTCTGGCAGCCGGCGGGATCACAGGTCTGGAACCAGCTCGCCGACTTCTGGCGGGCCGAGAACGCGGCGCGCGAGTACCGCGAGGTGCGCACCCCGATCCTCTACGACGTCGAGCTCTGGAAGCGCTCGGGCCACTGGGACGTGTACCGCGACAACATGTACTTCACCGAGGTCGAGCAGCGGTCGATGGGCCTCAAGCCGATGAACTGCCCGGCCCACATCCAGCTCTACAACTCGGAGCGCCGCTCCTATCGCGACCTCCCGATCCGCTACGCCGAGGCTGGGCTCGTGCACCGCCACGAGCCCAGCGGAACCCTCCACGGCCTGCTTCGGGTGCGCCACATCACCCAGGACGACGGGCATATCTTCTGCACCGAGGAGCAGGTCAAGGAGGAGGTGCAGCGCTGCCTGGACTTCGGCTTCTTCATCTACGAGACCTTCGGCTTCGAGCCGCGCCTGGAGCTCTCGACCCGACCGGAGAAGCGCGTCGGCACCGACGAGATGTGGGACCGCGCCGAGGCGGCACTGTTGGCGGCGCTGCGCGAGAAGGACCTCGAGTTCGACCTCAACGAGGGCGACGGGGCCTTCTACGGACCGAAGATAGACCTGCACATGACCGACTCGATCGGCCGCTCCTGGCAGCTCGGCACCGTTCAGCTCGACTACTCGATGCCTGAGCGTTTCGAACTCGCCTACACCGGCGCGGACAATGAGGACCACCGCCCAGTGATGATCCACCGTGCGCTGATGGGCTCCTTTGAGCGCTTCATCGGCATCCTGATCGAGCACTACGCCGGCGAGTTCCCACTGTGGCTAGCGCCCGTGCAGGCGGTCGTGCTGCCGATCGCCGATCGCCACGGCGATTACGCGCGGCGGGTGGCGGGCGAGCTGTGCGAGGCAGGTCTGCGGGTGGACGTGGACGGGCGCACGGAGTCGATCGGTCGCAAGATCCGCGAGGCCGAGGTGCGCAAGGTGCCCCACATGCTGGTGGTCGGCGACCGCGAGGCCGAGGCGGGCGAGGTGGGCGTGCGCCGTCATGGGGAGGGGGACCTCGGCTCGGCGTCGGTCGCCGACTTCGCCGCGCGCTGCGCCAAGGAGATAGCCGGTCGTCGGTAACGCGGCGGGCGGATCGCTGGCGAAGCGCGATCCCCCGCGCTATAGTCCGTCCCTGATGAGGGGCACCGACACCACGCGCATCCGCCGCTGCTGACGCGCTCGTGCCCTCTCCCGACTCCTTTTCTTGCTGCCTTTGACGTCCAGCACGACCTTCGCTTGACAGCGGCCGCTCCACTCGGCCCGCGATCTTCTGCCGGCTGCAAGCCCCCGCCGTACCTTGTCGATGCCCGTCACCCTTCGCGGAGCGGCCGATAGTGCCCGTCCCGCGCAGATTCGACCGGCGCCCGCCCGAGCGGGACGACACCCGTGTCAACGAGAAGATCCGCGTACGCGAGGTGCGGCTGATCGGAGACGACGGCAATCAGGTCGGCGTGATCTCGATCGACAAGGCGCTCGAATACGCGCAGGAGCGTGACCTCGACCTAGTGGAGGTGGCCGCCGAAGCGCGTCCGCCGGTCTGCCGGGTGCTCGACTACTCCAAGTACAAGTACGAGCAGGAGCAGAAGGCCAAGGCCGCCAAGCGTCATCAAAAACAGGTGAACGTGCGCGAGATCAAGCTGCGGCCGAAGATCGCTACCAACGACTACGAGACCAAGAAGAACCACGTGGTCCGCTTCCTCAACGGCGACGACCGCGTGAAGGTCACGATCATGTTCCGCGGCCGCGAGCAGTCACACCCCGAGCGCGGCGTGGCACTGCTGATGCGCCTGGCCGAGGACGTCGCCGAGCTGGGCGTGGTCGAGCAGCGCCCGATCCAGGACGGCCGCAACATGACGATGCTGCTGGCCCCGGTGCCGAAGAAGCAGGAGGCGGAGGAGGGCGAGGGTGCCGAGCTGAATGGGACGGCCGAGGCCGACGGCGGGAAGGCCAAAGCGCCGGCCCCGGAGGTCAAGCCCGCCCCAGCCGCCAAGACCAAGGCTGACCCCGCCTCGGAGACAAAGCCCGACTCGGCCACCACGGCCGAGCCCGACCCGGTGCCGAAGGCCAAGTCCGAGTCGGCCACGGCCAAGGCCACAACGGCCAAGGCCACAACGGCCAAGGCCGACGCGGCCGACGGGGAGCAGCCCCCGCCCGTCTGACCGCTGCTCACGGATCGGAGGGGCCGGGGACAAGGCGCCCATGACGAGCGTTGACCGGGTTGTGGTGGTGGAAGTCAGTCCTTCGCCGTCACGGGCCCGAGCTCGAGCGGCCGCCGCAGCTCTCTCCCCTCGGCGGCTGCCGTCTTGAGGTCCTCGGTCTCGTTGGCGACGGTCTCGCGCAGCGCGACGAGGTGGGCGTCGATGGCCGTCAGGTCGGCGGCGTCGATCGTGCGGGCGAAGCGGTCGCGGATCCATTCCAGGGTCGTCACGTCGCCCCGCACTCCCCCGACATCGCCGGCCGCTGCATCGACGAGCACCTGGTTCGCCCAGAGCTCGAAGCGACCGAGGTCGATCTCGGACGGCTGGCGGTAGCGGAGCTCGAGGTCGAGCGCCGACTGCGCCACGTCGATAGCCGCGGTGCCGGCCCGCGTCTTGTCGCGCTTGGCGATCGAGGCGCTCAGCGCCTTTAGAGCCCGGTTCATCTCGACTGCCAGGAGGGGTGGCACCCCGTCTCGACGGTAGGCCGCCCAGGCGCGCGCCGCGGTCCTCGATCCGGTTGAGGCCGACTCCCAGGTTTCGGATCGGGCCGGGTCGATCACACCTTTGGCGGCGCGTGACAGCTCCTTCAGCGCGGCCGGCGGCGAGCCCTTGAGCGCGTCCGTGGGCACCGCCAGCGCCATCGCCTCGGTGTCTCCATCATGCGCCGAGTAGAACTCGCCGTAGCCGGGAGCGAAGACCTTCTCGCTGTAGCTGCCGTCGTCGTGGAGCTCGCGCCCCACGATCGCGCCCTTGACGGGCCCAACCGGGCCGTCGACGGTCTTGCCGGTCTCCTTGACCTCGACCTCCTCGAACGCGATTCCGGGGATGTTCTCGGCCCTGTGGACGTCGCCGACCTTGGGATCGGCGGGCATGATCATTTCGACGGGGCCTTCCTTGCCCGCCAGCCAGCTGCCGAGGGTGCTGTCCACGAGGCCGGCGCGGTCGTAGTCATAGACGTCCTCGCCGAGATACCAGACCGAGCCGTCGTCGGCCTGGGCGTAGTAGTCGAGCGCGACCTCCTCGATCCGCCCGTCGAGGTAGGCGAAGTACTGGGAGGCGCGCGCCTCGACGCGCTGACCCGGGCTCCACTCGATCGTCCTCGTCTCCGGCAGCAGCGTGGTCTCGGTGTGGAAGGGCTTGCCGTCCACCTTGCCGCTTAGGATCGTCGAGCACAAACGACTGATCGGAAATGTCGGGGTGGTGATGCTGGTCGGGGTGGAGAACTTCGGCGCCTCGATGTCGAGCCGCGGGCGC
>JBPCJI010000018.1:0-3257 GCA_051005475.1 Thermoleophilaceae bacterium | reverse complement strand
CCATGAATATGAAGTCGGTCATCGCGGGCGAGTAGACCGCGCCGCCGGCGCACGGCCCCATGATCAGCGAGATCTGGGGGATCACTCCGGAGCACTGCACGTTGCGCACGAAGACATCGCCGTACCCCCCGAGCGACACGACGCCCTCCTGGATCCGGGCGCCCCCCGAGTCGTTGATGCCGATGATCGGGCAGCCGATCTTGGCCGCCAGGTCCTGGACCTTCGTCATCTTCTCTGCCATCACCTCGCCCAGCGATCCGCCGAACACGGTGAAGTCCTGCGAGAACACGCAGATGGGACGGCCGTCGATCGTCCCGTGACCGGTCACCACCGCGTCGCCCCACGGCCGGTGGTTCTGCATCTCGAAGTCGTGGGTGCGGTGGCGGACGAACGTGTCCAGCTCCTGGAACGAGTCCTGATCGAGCAGCTTCTCGATTCGCTCCCGGGCGGTGAGCTTGCCCTTTCCGTGCTGCTTCTCCTCCGCCCCGGGCAGCGTGCTGACCTTCTGCTCGCGCAGGGCGTCGAGCTGGGAGAGCTTCTCCTCGTAGGACTCCGGGCTCCGCTGGCGCATCGGCATCGAGTCTACGGTGGAAGGTCGCCGCGGGGCCACGCGCGGGCGCCGGCGCGCCAGGTCTTCGGCACTTGGGGCGCACGCACGGCGTTCTTGACGGCGCACCAATTTCCGCTGTAGGGTCGCGCCAACCCTCTGAAAGGACCTGAAAGTGCGCCGAACCGCCGTTGCCGCCGCCATCATCGCCGCCGTCTCGCTCGGGCTCTCCGCGTGTGGCTCCGACGACGATCCGAAGCTCGAGGCCCAGACTCTCAATCTCACCGAGAAGGACACGGACGACTTCGGCTTCGCCGACAACCCGCCAAAGACGAAGGTCGGGGAGGAGGGACCGGAGAAGCTCTCGCCCGGTGATGAGCTCACCTTCAGGGCCAACTTCGTCGATGCCTCCAAGAAGGACATCGGCGACCTCGACGTGGTCTGCACGATCACGAAGGGTGGACGGTTCGACGTATCCTCTGAGGTGTGCGCCGCCACGGCGACCCTTCCGGGCGGCACCCTGGCGCTCAGCGTAGGGGGCCGGGTCTTCAACGAGGACACCACCCGTGGGGCCGTGATCGGCGGGACAGGGAAGTACGCAGGGGCGACGGGCAATTTCTCTTCCAAGGAGGAGAAGGGCGGCACGTCAAAGGACGTCTTCAAGCTCTTCGTGCCGAAGGAGTAGCCAGAACGACCTTCAGGTCGGAAGGGGCCTGTTCGCTGACCCGCTGCGAGCGGGTGACGCAGCCCCGCTGGCCCCGGCACCCGGGCTGAGTGACTCTACCCGCGGGAGAAGGGCCGGTGGTGGGCGGAACCCAGGGTGTCGAGCACGCCTTCCAGTACCGCGAGGGCACCCTCGGCATCGAGGGCTGTCGGCTTGCGCTGGGCTCCGGTGTCCGCTGCCCTGGGCCGAGGCTCGGGCTCGGGCCGGGCCTCAGGTTGATCCCGGACAGCGACGAACTCCGGTACCGGCGCCGGTTCGGGAGTCTGGCGCACCAGGCCGGGCCGCGGCGAAAGCTGCGGTTCGGGCCTACGACCCATTTCAGGCGCGGGTCGACGGGGATACTCGAGCGCTCGCCGGGTGACGGGCCGGTTGGGCTCGGGCACAGCCGGCCGGCGGCCGAACATGCGCGAGAGGAATCCGCGCCGTGGGGGCGGGGCGGGGCGGGGCGTGCGTGGAGGCTCCCAGCGGGGCGGGGGCGGCTCGGGCACCGAAGCAGCCGTTTCAACCTCCGGCACGGATGCCCGGGGCACGGATGCCCGGGGCACGGCTGCCGGGGGCTCAAGGGCGGCCGCCTCGGGCTCGGGTACGGACACATCCGCCCCAAGCCCACTCTGCGCCGGCTCCACCGGCGCCTCGGACTCTGTCACGGCAGCCGTCAGGGTCACCTTCGTGCCCCAGCCGGAGGCCTCGAGCTCGACGGTGCCGCGCACGCATTCGCCCTCCCAGGCGACCGTCCTCTCGGGCTCTACCCGCGTGATCCGGATCTCCCCGAACTCGCCGAGATGGCGTGCGAGGGCCTCCAGCTCGCTCAACTCCGTCCACAGCTCGGGCGGGGACTTCACGAGGGTCCGCTTGGCGGTGAGGTTGGCCATCGACTGTCGGTTCGCCCGGGCCGCGCGGACTCCTTCCCCCGAAATCTCCTGCCCGCTCGGAAGGCGCCCACCCGCGCGGGGGCGCCGCCCGCCGAGCCTCAGGCCTCCGAGTACTCGCCGAACTCCTCGCGCATCACGCCGCAGACCTCACCGAGCGTGGCGTGGTCCTTGAGCGCGGCCCGGACCGGGCCGAGCAGGTTCTCGCTTTCCCCGCAGGCAGCTCGCACCTCCTCCAGCCGGGCGTCGACTGCGGCCTGGTCGCGATCGGCCTTGAACGCCGTCAGCCGCTCCACCTGCTCGCGCTCTGAGTCCGGGTCCACCCTCAGGACCTCGATCTCGTCGACCTCGTCGCTGACATAGTCGTTCACCCCGACGACGATGTCCTGCTTCTGGGTGTAGCGCTGGTCGTACCCCCAGGCGGACTCCTCCACCTCCGCGCGGATGAAGGGGATGCACTGCACCGAGCCGCCGAGCTCGTCCACCTTGTCGATCAGCGCCTGGGCGCCCTCCTGGATCTCGTCGGTGAGGGCCTCGACGAAGTAGGAGCCCGCGAAGGGGTCCACGGTGTCGGTGGCCCCCGACTCGTGGGCCAGGACCTGCTGCGTGCGTAGGGCGATTCGCGCGGCGCGCTCGGTCGGTAGCGCCAGCGCCTCGTCGAACCCGTTGGTGTGCAGCGACTGGGTGCCGCCGCAGACGGCTGCAAAACCCTGCAGGGCCACGCGCACGATGTTGTTCTCCGGCTGCTGGGCCGCCAGCGTGACGCCGCCGGTCTGGGTGTGGAAGCGGATCATCTGGGACTTCGGGTCCTCCGAGTCGAAGCGCTCGCGCATTATCTGCGCCCACATCCTGCGGGCCGCGCGGAACTTGGCGACCTCCTGGAAGACATTGTTGTGGCCGTTGAAGAAGAACGCCAGGCGCGGCCCAAAGTCGTCGACGGCGAGGTCGGCGTCGATCGCTGCCTGCACGTAGGCGATCGCGTTGGCGAGCGTGAAGCCCACCTCCTGCACGGCCGAGCAGCCCTTCTCGCGCATGTGGTAGCCGGAGATCGAGATCGTGTTCCACTTCGGCACGTTCTCGCGGCAGTAGGCGAAGAGGTCCGTGGTCAGCCGCATCG
>JBPCJI010000017.1:0-4884 GCA_051005475.1 Thermoleophilaceae bacterium | reverse complement strand
TCGGCCGCGAGCGCCGCCTCGAACTCCGTCTGGTCGATCGGAAAGAGCGGTGGGTTGGCCAGGTCCACGACGCCGTCGGCGCCCTCGCGGGCACGGCGGTATTCGTCGCGAGCGGCAGCCTGAAGCTCGGGGAAGCCCTCGAAGCCGAGCGCCTGGGCGAAGCGAACGACGGTCGAGCTCGAGGTGTTCGCGCGCCGCGCCAGCTCCTCGGCCGTGTGGAAGGAGGCCTCGTCGAGGTGGTCGACGATGTACTGGCCCACATCCTTCTGCGAGCGCGAGAACTCGTCAAAGCGCTGGCGGATCTCGGCGGACAGGGTGAGTGCGGAGGTGCCCGTCATCTTCACGAACTCGTCTTTCGCCCGCCGTGGCGAAGTTCCTTCCGATCAGGAGCCGAAGAGCTCGGGCGCCCCCCGGGTCAGCGGCCGAGGAGCTCGCGGTAGAGCTCGAGGTATCGCTCGGTGCAGCGGTCCCGGGAGAAGTCCTCGGCGCGCAGGCGGCAGGCGGCGCGCGTGGCCGGATCGCCCGCCAGCCCGATCGTCTCGAGCAGCGCATTCGCGAGGACCCCGGGGTCATCCCCGTCGAAGACGCGCCCGATGAAGTCCCGGTCGAGCAGCTCGGGAATGCCGTCGAGGTTGCTTCCCACGACCGGGGTGCCGCAGGCCAGGGCCTCCAGCAGCACCAGGCCGAACGCCTCCGAGTAGGAGGGCAGGGCGGACACCCAGGCCTCCCTGTAGGACGCGAGGAGCGCCCCGTGGTGATCGACGTCGCGCAGCTCCACCCCCTCGATGCCTCGCAGGCCGGCTGCCGCGGCGGACGCGGGCCGCCTCGGCTGCGAGAGGACGAGTCGGGCCTCCGGCAGCGACCGCCTGACCACCCTGAACGCCTCCACCAGCAGCGCCACCCGCTTGCGCGGCTCGGCGGGGTCGGCGCCGCAGAAGATCGTCGGCTGATCGGCGCGCCGGCCGCCGGGCGTGAAGGCCTCCGTGTTCACCCCCGGCGGGATCACCCGGGCCTCCACGCCGAGCAGCCGCTCCATCCGCCCGGCGGCCGCCCGGCTGAGGACCACGAGCGCATCGGCGCCCTCCACGGCGCCGCGCATGACGCGCCCGAGCAGGCGGCGATGGCCAAACCCCTCCTCCCGAGGGATGCCCATGAAGGAGAACACCGACGGACGGCCGGTGGCCTTGGACCAGCGGGCGGCCGCCAGCGCATCGGCGTGGTGCAGCGCGTGTGCGAGCTCATCGCCGCCGTGGCGCAGCGAGGCGTAGGTGAGCGGCGCGTGGGACAGGTGCTCCTCGAAGCCCAGTCGCGCCAGCCAGCGCTCCGGCGGGCGGCGGTTTCGCCTCACCGGCAGGCCCTCCTCCACCACGGTCGAGGGCGGACCGGCGTGGCTCGTGATCAGCCGGGGGCGGTGACCGCGCTCGATCAGCCCGTCGGCCAGGTCACGAGCGAAGCGCTCGGTCCCGCGCCTCACCTCGGGCCAGTAGCAGGGGCTCAGGAGGGCGAGGCGAAGGGAATCTGTCAGTGGTCCCCCCGGGAACGCGGTGGCCGGCTTGGCGGGCGAGGCCCGCGCGGGCCACGGACGCAGGGAACCGGCATCACGACCAGACCTTCCAGGGGGGCCGGCCCTGGGCCCAGAGGTCGTTGAGCTGGACGGAGTCCTTGTAGGTGTCCATGCACTCCCAGAACCCGCTATGGCGGTAGCCGTTCAGGCGGCCCTCCGCGGCCAGGCGCTCGAGTGGGTCGCGCTCGAGAACGCTCTCCTCGGTCAGGTAGCCGAACACCTCGGGCTCAAAGCAGAAGAAGCCCCCGTTGATCCAGTGCTCCGAACGCGGTTTTTCCCTGAAGCCGCGCACCTGGCCGTCGTCGCCCAACTCGGTCACGCCGAACTGGAGCTCGGGCTGGACGACGGTCATCGTGGCCGTCCTGCCGGAATCGGCGTGGCTGCGCACGAGGGCGGCGAGGTCGATGTCGGCCACCCCGTCGGAGTAGGTGGCACAGAAAGAGCGCCCCTCGACCCGGTCGCGCACGAGGTGGACGCGGCCACCGGTGGGCGTGTCCACCCCGGTTTCCACGCAACTCACGCGCGTCCCGTCGGGCCAGGACTCGTTTGCGGCAAACCGCTCGATCAGCTCGCCGCGGTACCCGGTGCACAGCACGAAGCTGCGAAACCCCTGGGCGGCGTAGATCTGGATCACGTGCCAGAGGATCGGGCGCCCGCCGATCTCGACGAGCGGCTTGGGGATCTCGCGGGTGTGCTCCTGCAGCCGGGTGCCCCTCCCCCCGCAGAGGATCACCACGTCTTCCATCGCACCCACGGGCGACACGCTACCGGGCCCTCGCCGGTCCCCTCCACCCGCCGGAGTTGACAGCAGCCCCTCGGAGATGGAAGATCCTCCTACCGGGGAAAGGAGCAGATATGGCCCGGAAGTACATCGATTGCCGCGAGGCTCCCAGCGAGATGAATTGCACCGTTGGGATCGCCGCGGACTCCGAGGAAGAGCTCGTCGAGGCCGCCGTGCAGCACGCGGTTGCCGTGCATTCGCACGAGGACACGGACGAGCTCAGGTCGATGATCCGCCAGGGGGTCAAGGAGACCGAGGCGGCCGCTGTGTAGGACCGATCTGGGGCGCCGCCCCCAGGGTGGCGCCCCATGGTCATCGCTGCGCCGCACCAGCCGCGGGTAGCCTCCGACCGTGCCCCTCATCGGCCTGCACTGCTCACACGAGCAGATCCCACCGAGCCGGTTGCTCGAGCACGCCCAGCGCGCGGAGGCCGCGGGCTTTCAGGCGATCATGTCCTCGGACCACTTCTCGCCCTGGAGCGAGCGCCAGGGCGAGTCGGGCTTTGCCTGGTCCTGGCTCGGGGCGGCGATGGCAGCCACGCGGCTGCCCTTCGGCGTGGTGAACGCGCCCGGGCAGCGCTATCACCCGGCGATCGTCGCCCAGGCGGCGGCCACCCTCTGCGAGATGTTCCCGGGGCGGTTGTGGGTGGCGCTCGGCAGCGGCGAGGCACAGAATGAGCACATCACCGGCGCCCCGTGGCCCGACAAGGAGACGCGCAACGCACGGCTGGCCGAGTGTGTCGAGATCATCCGGAGGCTCTTCGCCGGCGAGACGGTGTCCCACGACGGCCTCGTGCGGGTGGACCGCGCAAGGCTCTACACGCGCCCTGCCGAGCCTCCCCCGCTGATCGGTCCGGCGATCAGCGTCGAGACCGCGCGCTGGGCCGGGGGGTGGGCCGACGGGCTGGCAACTGCGAACCAGCCGCACGAGAAGCTGAGGGAGATGATCGCCGCATTTCGGGGCAATGGCGGTGAGGGAAAGCGGCTGGTGGTACAGGTGCACCTGTCGTGGGCACCGAGTGAGGAGGAGGCCCTCCAGGTGGCTTACGACCAGTGGCGCACCAACGTCTTCGCGCCGCCCATTCCCTGGGACGTCGAGCTGGCCGAGGAGTTCGACCGCCTGGCCGAGGAGGTGACCCCCGAGAAGGTGCGCGAGACGGTGCTGGTCTCGGCCCACCTCGACCAGCACGTGGACTGGCTGCGGGAGCTCGCGTCGCTCGGCTTCGACGAGATCAACCTGCACCACGTGGGCCAGGAGCAATCCGCCTTCATCGATGCCTTCGGCGAGCACGTGCTGCCCAAGCTCGTCTCATGAGCATCAAGGCGACGAGTGACCTGTGGTGGAAGAACGCGGTCGTCTACTGCCTCGACGTCGAGACCTTCTACGACTCCAACGGCGACGGCTGCGGGGACCTGCGCGGGCTGACCGACCGGCTCGACTACCTCGGTGGCATCGGGGTCTCGTGCGTCTGGCTGATGCCCTTCTACGAGTCGCCCCGGCTCGACGACGGCTACGACATCTCAGACTTCTACGCCGTCGATCCGCGCCTGGGAACGCTTGGCGACTTCGTCGAGTTCGTGCGCACCGCGCGCGACCGCGGGATACGGGTGATCGCCGACCTGGTGATGAACCACACCTCAGACCAGCACCGCTGGTTCCAGGCCGCACGCGCCGACCGCGACTCGCCCTACCGCGACTTCTACGTCTGGGCTGACGAGAAGCCCGAGGAGAAGCCGGGCGACGTCGTCTTCCCCGACAAGGAGAGCTCCAACTGGGCCTGGGACGAGCGCGCGGGCCAGTTCTACCTGCACCGCTTCTACTCCCACCAGCCCGACCTGAACGTGGCGAACCCCGCCGTGCGCGACGAGATCGCGCAGGTGATCGGCTTCTGGCTCGAGCAGGGGCTCTCGGGCTTCCGCGTGGACGCCGTGCCCTTCATGCTCGAGCCGATGGGCATGCCGGAGGGAGCGATGGTGGATCCGCACGAGCTGATGCGCGACCTGCGCGCGTTTGCCTCGCGCCGCAACGGCGAGGCGATGCTGCTCGGCGAGGTGAACCTCGAGGCTCCTGCCGCCCGGGAGTTCTTCGGCGACGAGGACGGCGATGAGCTGCACATGCTGTTCGACTTCATCGGCATGCAGGCGATGTACCTGGCCCTCGCCCGCGGTGATGCCGAGCCGCTGCGCAAGGCGCTGCGCGCGGCACCGGAGATACCGGCCGACTGCCAGTGGGGCCGCTTCGTGCGCAACCACGACGAGCTGACGCTCGACAAGCTCTCGAAGGCCGAGCGCGAGGAGGTGTTCTCCGCCTTCGGGCCCGACGAGTCGCTGCAGCTGTACGGCCGGGGCCTGCGCCGGCGCCTGCCGCCGATGCTCGACGGAGACCAGCAGGCGATCCGGATGGTCTACAGCCTGGCCTTTTCGCTGCCGGGCACGCCCGTGCTCTTCTACGGCGAGGAGATCGGGATGGGCGAGAACCTGGCGATCGAGGGGCGCCTCAGCGTGCGCTCGCCGATGCAGTGGTCAGAGGAGCCCAACGC
>JBPCJI010000016.1:0-11814 GCA_051005475.1 Thermoleophilaceae bacterium | reverse complement strand
AGATCGGTGCCCTCGCCGCGCTCGATGATGACCGGCTCCTCCTGCGCCCAACGACGCTGCTGGGTGAACGGGTGCCATACGCAGGCCCGATCGTCGGCGACAAGTTCTGCGTGACTCCCGAAGCGCGAGTTCACCGCGGGCGACCCTAGCTATCGTGCAGGTCGGAATGCCGCCCATCCCGCTCCTCGTCTTCGTGGTCGGGACAGGCTCTCTCGGCGCGGAGATCGCGGCGGTCCGCCTGCTCGCCCCCTACTTCGGCGCCTCCACCATCGTGTGGGCGAACACGATCGGAGTCGTGCTGGTGGCGCTCTCGGTCGGATACTGGCTGGGCGGCCGCTGGGCGGACCGCCGACCCGAGATGCGCGGGCTGTGCCTGCTCGCGCTCACCGCCGCCATCCTGCTGGCGGTCGTGCCCTTCCTGGCCGACCCGCTGCTCGACGTGGCCGTGCAGGCCCTCGACTCCATCTCCGCGGGGGCGTTTCTCGGCTCCCTGGTTGGCGTCCTCGGTCTGGTGGCGATCCCGGTGCTCCTGCTCGGCGCGGTGTCGCCCTACGCGGTCCGCCTGGCGGTCACCGAGGTCGAGCGCGCGGGGGAGGTGGCCGGGCGGCTCTACGCCCTCTCTACCGCCGGGAGCCTCGTGGGGACCCTGCTCTCTGCGCTCGTCTTCATCCCGCTCGTGGGTACCCGGCGCACATTTCTCATCTTCGCCCTCGCGATCGCGATCGTCGCGGTCCTTGGTCTGCGTCCCACCCGGCGCTACGCCCTCGCGCCGGCCGCGATCGCCGCGTTGATCGCCCTGCCGGTGGGCACGCTGAAGGCCGATGCCGAGGGTGGGCGCGTGATCTATGAGACCGACACGGAGTACCAGTACGCCCGCGTCGTCGAGCGCACCGACGGCAGTCGCGCACTCGAGCTGAACGAGGGCCAGGCCCAGCACTCGATCTACAACCGCGGGTCCGTCCTGACCGGCGACGTGTGGGACGGGCACCTGGTGCTCCCCTTCACGGCGCTCGACTCTCCACCCCGGCGAGTGGCGATCCTCGGCAATGCCGCGGGCACCACCGCGCGCGCGTACGAGAGGTTCTTCCCGCGGACGCGCGTGGACGGGGTCGAGATCGACTCAGAGCTGTCGGAGATAGGCCGGCGCTTCTTCGACATGGACAACCCGCGGTTGCACCTGTACCACGAGGATGCCCGGCCCTACCTGCGGCGCACCGATGCGCGCTACGACGTGATCTCCGTCGATGCCTACCGCCAGCCCTACATACCGTTCTACCTGGCCACGAAGGAGTTCTTCGAGCTGGTGCGGGATCGCCTCGCGCCCGGGGGAGTGGTGATCGTGAACGCCGGCCACCCGGAGGAGCAGGACGATCTCGAGGAGGTGCTCACCGCCACCATGGGTGAGGCCTTTCCCCACGTGCTCCGTGACCCGGTCGAGGACACGAACACGTTGATCGTGGCGAGCGAGAGGCCGGTCTCGGCGGCCAGGCTGCGCCGCGCGATCCCCACGCTGCCGCCGGGGCTGCAAAGCACGGCGAGAGCCGCCGGGGAACGCATCGGGCCCCCGCTCGAGGGCGGCCGCGTCTACACGGATGACAAGGCGCCGGTGGAGTGGCTGATCGACAAGTCGATCGTGGACTACGCCGCGGGGGAGTGAAAGAGGGCTCGGCTCGTCGCCCTCCTCCTCGCAGACGAGCTCGGGCCGGTCGCACCGGTAGTGTCAAGACCACGAGACGATGAGGCCGGGATGAGCCACCGCAAGTACGAGCTCGGTAGCTACGAGGAGATGTGCGCCGCCCATCGCTGGGAGGTGCCCAAGCGCTACAACATCGCCCGCGACGTGTGCGACAAGCATCCGCGCGAGAAGCTCGCGATGGTGTGGGAGGACTTCCGCGGTGACCGCCGTGAGGTCAGCTTCGGTGAGCTCCAGGACCTCTCGGGCAGGTTTGCCAACGCGCTCGAGGCGCATGGGGTCGAGCGCGGGGACCGCGTCGCGACGCTGCTCCCTTCCCTGCCCGAGACGGCCGCCGTCTTCCTCGGCGTCTACAAGCGCGGCGCGATCCTCCTGTCGATGTCCGTCCTCTACGGCGACGAGGGGATCGAGCACCGCCTGCGCGACTCGGGTGCCAAGGCGCTCGTGACCGATGCCGCCAACCGCCATCGGATCCCGGACGGGCTCGCCGAGGTGATCTTCACGATCGACTCCGGCGAGGGCGAGGGCGAGGGCGAGGGCGAGGGCGAGGGCGAGGGCGAGGGCGAGGGCGACATCGATTTCGCCGCGGCGCTCGCGCACGCCTCACCGCGGTGCGAGATCGCCGACACCTCCGCCGACGATCCGGCGCAGCTCTACTACTCCTCGGGCACCACGGGGCTCGCCAAGGGGATCCTCCACGCGCACCGCTACCTCCTCGCCCACGAGGAGTTCGAGTTCTGCCACGACGTCAAGGACGGGGAGCTCTTCCACGGCATGGGCGAGTGGGCGTGGGCGGCCGGGATCTGCCCGCTGCTGGGCCCGTGGCGATATGGAGCCACGGCGCTCGTCTACGCGCGCAAGGGCGGCTTTGACCCCGAGGAGCAGTTGCGCTTCCTGTGCAGGCACGGGGTGCAGGGCATGTTCACGACGCCGACCGCGCTGCGTGCGATGACCGGTATCGCGAACGCCGGCGAGCGGTTCCCGCTCGAGCGCCTGCGCAACGTCTGCTCCGCCGGGGAGCCGCTGAACCCCGAGGTGATCCGCTGGTTTCGGGAGCAGTACGGCCTCACAGTGCTCGACTACTACGGGCTCACGGAGAGCTACCCGCTGTGCGGGAACTTCCCGACGGTCGAGGTCCGCGAGGGCTCGATGGGCCGCCCGATGCCCGGCTGGGACGTGGCGATCCTCGACGAGGACGAGCAACCGCTGCCGGCCGGCGAGCGCGGAGAGATCTGCCTGCGCGCCCGCTCGAACCCCCACTACCCGCTCGGCTACTGGAACCGATCCGGGGACACCGAGGAGGTGTTCGGCGGCGAGTGGTTCCACACCAAGGACGCCGCCGAGCTGGACGAGGGCGGCTACGTCTGGTACGCCGGTCGCGCCGACGACGTGATCATCTCCGCCGGCTACCGGATCGGTCCGTTCGAGGTGGAGTCCGCCTGCGTGGAGCATGCGGCGGTGCGGGAGGCCGCGGCGGTCGCCTCCCCGGATCCAAAGCGCGGCGACGTGGTCAAGGCATTCATCGTTCTCGCCGAGGGCCATGAGGCGAGCGAGGCCACGGCGGGAGCGATCAAGAGCTTCGTGCGCGAGCGCCACTCCGCCTACGCCTACCCGCGCGAGATCGAGTTCGTGGCAGACCTTCCGAAGACACTCACCGGCAAGATCCGGCGGATCGAGCTGAGAGAGGCCGAGCGGGCGAGGAAGCTGGACGCCGATCCTCCGGCCTGAGGGGGCCGCGCGCCCGGCGCTCGGGCGGCTTACCCTACACAGCCGGCCCGCGCGGCTCAGACGAACGGCAGCAGCGGGATGTCATAGAGCACGGCGGCCGTGACGAACGCCGCCAGCGCCAGCACCGCGACAGCCGCGGTCAGCGCCTTCCGGCGCGGGCTGGCGTTCTCCGCACGATCCTTGGCGTTGTCCGCGGCCACGATCGCACGCTCGAGCAACCGCTCCGCGCGGTCGAACTCGAGCGCCAGGAAGCTGAGCCCGAGCAGAATCACGAGGAACCCGGGACCGGGGATTCCGGGACCGGAGAGCACGATCCCGGCGATCACCAGCAGGACCCCGGCGACGACGACGAGGACGCGGGCCACGATCCCGCGCTGGGCGTGGCGCTCCTTGTGCTCCTGCAGCTTGATCAGCAGCTCGGGACGGTCGTCCTCCCGAGGACCGGGAGCCGGGCCGGTCTCGTCCTCAGGTGCGGACTCGGGTGGTTCGGAGGGGGTGGCCATGCGGCCGTAGGCTAGATGGAGCAGGGTCAACGCCCTCGGCGGCGGGCTCTCGCCGCGCGTCACAGCCAGTCGTCGATGGGCAGGCACGCCCCCCCGGCGGCCAGCTCCGATGGCGAGGTGGCCGGCAGGCCGCTGACCGGGACTCCGCCGAGCGCCGCGACGGTCGCGCGGTTGGACAGCTCGATCGGCTCGGGCTTGGCCGGCCACGGGGACATCACCACGCCTGCCACCCGCAGGCCCGCAGCCCGGGCGGCCTCCAGGGTGAGCAGCGAGTGGCTGATCGTGCCGAGGCCGGTGCGGGCAGCGATGACCACGGGAAGGTCAAGCTCAACGGCGAGGTCGCGCACCGAGTAACCGGTCGTGATCGGCACGAGCAGGCCGCCGACGCCCTCGCACACGAGCACGTCGGCGTCCTCGGCGACAGAGCGGGCCGCGGCCGTGATCCGGGCCGGCTCGATCGTGGCCCCCGCGAGCTGCGCCGCATAGTGGGGCGATGCCGGCGCTCCGAACGTGTACGGCGTGACCTCACCGGGCGTCTGCCGGCCGCCGCCGGCGGCGGCCAGCAGCTCGTGATCAGGTGCCCAGTCTCCCGCGGGGGCCGCCTCGAGGCCGGTGACCACGGGCTTGAAGGCGCCCACCCGCTCCCCGCGGGCTGCCAGAGCGGAGCAGATGGTGGCTGCCAGGACCGACTTGCCGGTCCCGGTATCGGTCCCGGTGATGAAGACCCCGCGCACGACGGCGTGGGGTCCTAGGCGGCGCCGACCAGCCTGTCGAAGATCCGCGAACGGCCGTCGCCCTCCGCCGCCCGGGTCGAGCCGGCGGGCAGAGCGTCGGCCAGGGCCTGTGCCTGCAGTGCGCGCTGGGCCAGGCCCGTGCGGACCGAGGCCGGGACGGCGGCGGCGATGGTCTTGGCCGCATCGCGCAACTCGGCCTTCGTGTGCGAGGCCATCACGGTGAGCCGCAGGCGTGAGCCCCCGACCGGCACGGTGGGCGGCCGGATCGCCTGTGCGAAGACCCCCCGTTCGAGCGCCCGCTCGCTCACCGACACGGCCTCCTCGGCGTCGCCGATCATCAGCGGGAGGATCTGCGTCTCGCTCGCAACAACGGGCAGGCCCTCGCCGGCGAGCGCCTCTCGCAGGACAGCGCCGTTGCGTTGGAGCTTCTCGACCCTGTGCGGCTGCTCGCGCAGCAGCTGGAGCGCCGCCATGGCCGCCGCCACCGCGGGCGGCCCGATGGCGGTCGAGAAGATCAGCGTCCGGGCGGTGTTCACCAGGTACTTGGCCATCCGGCGATCGCAGCAGACGTAGGCGCCATAGGACCCGAGCGCCTTGCCGAGGGTGCCCACGATCAGGTCGACCTCGTCCTCGAGACCCGCGGCCGCCACCGCGCCGCGGCCGTCCGGGCCGACGGCGCCGGTGCCGTGCGCCTCGTCCACCATCACGCGCGCGTCGTGCCGCTGGGCGAGCTCGACGATCTCGGGCAGCGGCGCGAGGTCGCCATCCATGGAGAAGACGCCGTCGGTCACGATCAGGCTGCCCCGTCCGCCGGCCTGCTCGAGCCCCCAGGCGAGGTGCTCGACGTCGCGGTGTGCGTACACGAACGTCTCGGCTCCGGCCAGCCGGCAGCCGTCCACGATGCTCGCGTGGTTGAGCGCATCGGAGAACACGACCTCGCCGCTGCGCGCCAGCGCCTGCACGATGCCCACGTTGGCCAGGTAGCCCGAGCCGAAGAGCAGCGCCGTCTCGCTGCCCTTGAACTCCGCCAGCCGCTCCTCGAGTCGGCGGTGGATGCGCATCGTGCCCGACACGAGCCGCGACGCCCCGGCGCCCGCTCCGTAGCGCATGGCGGCCTCGGCGGCGGCCTCTCGCACGCGGGGATGGTCGGCGAGCCCGAGGTAGTTGTTCGAGCACAGCAGCAGCACGGGACGCCCGTCGAGCAGCACGCGGGGTCCCTGGGGCCCCGAGATCATCCGCATCCGGCGCATCAGCCCGCGATCGCGAATCTCGTCCAGCGCGCTCTCGATGTCGGTCATGAGCCCTCCTTCCCGACCTGCACGACCTCGAGCCCCCGGTTTGCCGCCCCGTCGGGCCGTGGCGGCACGGCGGTCTTCTTCTTGCGCCTCAGCTGGAGCTCGGGGTTCCAGAGGTTGGCCTCTTCCTGGCGATCGATCAGCTCGTCGACGGGGGTCCTGGGAGTCTCGCCCTCGAGCCACCCCGAGCGGTTGTCGGGACGCGGATCGGCGCCGTTGTCGGGCTGGCGCGCCACGTTCAGCCCGAGCTCTTCGAACATCGCCCGATCGTCCTCGGGCTCTGAACCGAGCGTCGTGAGGAAGTTCCCCATCATGACTCCGTTGATGCCGGCCCTGACCGCCAACTGCTGGAGCTCTCCGAGGTTCTCGACACGGCCCCCGCAGAGCCGGAAGAGGGCCGCGGGCAGGATCAACCTGAAGATGGCAATCCACTTGACCGCCTCCCAGGGGTCCATGTAGTCGCGGTCGCCGAACTTGGTCCCCGCGCGGGGGTTGAGCATGTTGATCGGCACGCTCGTCGGGTCGATCTTCGCGAGTTGGAAGGCCATCTCGACGCGCTGCTCGCGCGACTCGCCGAGGTTGAGGATGCCGCCGACGCATGTCTCGAGGCCGGCCTCCTTCACGGCATCGATCGTGCGCAGCCGACCCTCGTAGCGCACCGTTGTGGACACCTCGTCGTAGTAGCTCTCCGCGGTCTCCACGTTGTGGTGGACACGCTGGATGCCCGCCTCCTTGAGCTGCTTCGCGCGCTGCACCGACATGTGCCCGACCGACGCGCAGCGCTTCAGGTTCGTGTTCTCGGCCACCAGCTTCGCCCCGTCGAGGATGTTCTGGAAGTCACGCTTGGACAGCCCTTGACCCTGGGTGACCATGCAGAAGCGGTGCGCGCCCGCCGCCTCGGCCGCGCGCGCGTGCTCGAGGATCTGCTCCGGAGTCATCATGGCGTGCATAGGCGTCTCCGCCTCGGCGAAGCGTGATTGCGCGCAGAAGCCGCAGTCCTCGGCACAGCCGCCTGATTTGGCGTTGACCAGGGAGCACAGGTCCGTGGAATCGCCGAAGTGCTCGAGCCTGGCGAGCCACGCGCGTTCGATCAGTGCCTCGATCTGGGCGTGATCCTCGATCGCGCCCAACTGCAGGGCTTCCTCGTTGGTGATGAGCGGCGGCAAGCTCTCGACCTCCCTCGGGGGAAATGGTTACGCGCACGGTAGGACGGGCACCGGACGGAGCCGGAAGGGCCCCCGGTCTGCGACGATCGGTCCATGCCTTCCAAACTCCATCCCGCCGAGAATCGCGGCCTGCGCGAGCTCTACCTCTCCACCCGCCAGCTGGTCGACCACTGGGCGGCCCTGGCGTCCCGGCAGCCCGGATCGCCGCTCGAGGGGGCTCTTACCCGTGGGGCGGACGCCGGGCGGGACCTGCTCTCTGAGCTCGAGCCGGCCACCGCGGCGCACGGCCTCTTCGGTCGGCCCGCCGCCCAGGGATCAGGGCGCGCCCTCGCGCGCCAACGGGGGGCGGTGCGCGACCGCTTCCTCGAGGTCAACCAGGCGGCGCGGTTCGCGGTAGAGGACATCCAGCACGTCGTCACGCTGCTCGGCTACCTTGCGGCCGTCAGCGGCGCGAGCCAGAACGCGGACCTCGCCGAGCTCGCGGGCCGCTGGGAGCGAAAGCTCCGGCGCCTCGAGAACGAGGCTCGACGAGTCGTGGTGCAGCTCGGGGCCGACCCGGACTCCGCGATCGAGCCGCTCGACCCATCGCCGCTGGGCCGCGCCGCCCACGGGATGGGCAACCTGGCCGGGACCGTCGGGGAGTGGGTGGACGGGAAGGCCGCCCGGCGTGGGGGGTGCTGACTGGGCGCGCTGACTACTCGAGGATCACCAGCACGTCGCCTTCCTTGACCGACTGGCCTTCCTCGCACTTGACCTCACTGATCGTGCCGTCGAACTCGGTCTCGACGGGCATCTCCATCTTCATCGACTCGAGGACCGCCACGATGTCGCCCTCCTTCACCTCCTGGCCGACCTCGCAATCGACCTTCCAGATGATGCCGGTGATGTGGGCCTCGACGTTGGGCAAAGCGTCCTCCTGTGGCCGGGATCGGTGCGCGCGGAGACCATAGCTCCCGTGACCGACGACGCCCGATGACCCGGCCGGCATTACAAGCGCGGCGGCGACCGGGGTATGTTCGGCCCGATGATCCTCGCGCTCGATCAGGGCACCACGGGCTCCACGGCGATCGTGTTCGACGGGGAGGGGCGCCCCGCCGGCCGCGCCTACAGCGAGTTCGGCCAGCACTTTCCACGCCCGGGCTGGGTGGAGCACGACGCCGACGAGATATGGGAGGTCACCCGCCGGGTGGGCAGGCAGGCGCTGGACGCGGCCGGAGTCGACGGCCGCCGCCTGACCGGCATCGGCATCACCAACCAGCGCGAGACGGTGGTGGCATGGGACCGGCAGAGCGGCGAGCCGCTGCACCGGGCGCTCGTGTGGCAGGACAGGCGCACGGCGCAGCGGTGCGATGAGCTCCGCGAGGCCGGGCACGAGCCGCTCTTCCGGGAGCGCACGGGGCTCGTGCTGGACCCCTACTTCTCCGGGACCAAGATTGAATGGCTGATCCGGCAGGGCCACGTGGACCCTGCGCGTGCCGCCTTTGGCACGATCGACTCATGGCTCGTGCACAAGCTCACCGGGCGCCACGCCACTGACCTCTCGAACGCCTCTCGCACGCTGCTCTTCCACACCGGCGAGCTGGCGTGGGACCCCGAGCTGTGCGAGCTGCTCGGGGTGCCGGTGGAGTCGCTAGCCGAGCCATGTCCAAGCGCCCACGTCTACGGCGAGACCTCGGAGTTCGGCGGCAGCGTGCCGGTTGCCGGCATCGCGGGCGACCAGCAGGCCGCGCTCTACGGACAGGCCTGTCACACACCCGGCCTCGGCAAGAACACCTACGGCACGGGGAGCTTCGTGCTGCAGAACGCGGGTGGCGACCGGCCCGCGGCGGCCGCGGGCCTGCTGAGCACCATCGCCTGGGGCGTCGAGGGCCGCGTGGACTACGCGCTCGAGGCGGCCATCTTCGTGACAGGTGCGGCGGTGCAGTGGCTCCGTGACGGGCTGGGGATCATCGGGACGGCGGCCGAGACCGAGGAGCTCGCGCGCTCGCTCGAGTCAAACGACGGCGTCTCCTTCGTCCCGGCGCTCACCGGCCTCGGCTCGCCCCACTGGGAACCGTATGCCCGCGGGACGATCGTGGGGCTCACCCGTGGAGCGGGCCGCGCCCACCTCGCGCGCGCGGCGCTCGAGTCGATCGCCTACCAGACGGTGGACGCGGCGCGGGCGATGGAGGCCGCCTCGGGCGTACCGCTGCGCGAGCTGAAGGCCGACGGGGGCGCGGTGCACAACTCGTGGCTGATGGGCTTCCAGGCCGATGTGCTCGGCGTGCCCGTGGTGGTGCCGCAGGTGTCGGAGACGACGGCGCTCGGAGCCGCCTACCTCGCGGGGGTGGCCACCGGCCTCTGGAGCGAGGAGGACACGCGCGCGATGTGGCGTGAGGCGGCGCGCTACGAACCGAGGATGGCGAGGGACGACCGCGACCGGCTGTTGGCCGATTGGGCGCGGGCGCTCGAGCGTGCCGGCGGCTGGGCGCGTAACGAAACGCGGGCGAGCGGGTAGTCGGGAGGCATGCCGCCCGAGCAGCCTCAGCCCAAGGGCTCGCTGAAGCCTCAGGTGTACAAGGACGAGCGTCCGGCCGAGCACTTCGCGCGGTTTCACGAGCGCACCCGCGCCAAGCCGCCGAACTGGATGTACGAGGTGGTGCGCCTGATTCTCACGCCCTACCTGCTGATCTTCTTCCGCACGCGCGCGGTGGACTCCGACAAGGTGCCCGCCGACGGCCCCGCGATCGTGGCGCCCAACCACTTCTCCTTCCTCGACCACTTCTTCGTGGCGGTGTACCTGCGCCGCAAGGTCCACTTCATGGCCAAGTCGCAACTGTTCACGATGCCGATGCAGGTCGTCTACCACAACGGCGGCGTGTTCCCGGTTCGCCGCGGGCAGCGCGACGAGGAGGCGTTCAGGACCGCTCACGCCGTGCTGGCGCGGGGAGGGATCGTGGTCATGTACTGCGAGGGTGGCCGCTCGCGCACGGGCGAGCTCGGCGAGGCAAAGCCGGGTATCGGCCGGCTTGCGCTCGAGTCGGGCGCCCCGATCGTGCCGGTCGGGCTTGCGGGCTCCGAGCGCGTGCGCGACTGGAAGCGGCTCCAGTTCCCGAAGGTGACGCTCCAGTTCGGCGACCCGCTGCGCTTCGAGAGGGTCGAGCAGCCGGAGCGCTCGCAGTCCCAGGCCGCCTCGGAGGAGATCTTCCGGCGCATCGAGGTGCTCTGGAACGGGCTCCGTGAGAACGGCCGGAGCGCCACGGTGAGGGCTGCCCGGGCGGCGCGCCGCGGCGGCCAGGCCACCGCGACCGGCCCTTAGTTCACTCGCAGATCGCGTCGAGGCGACGCCAGGCCTCCATGTCGTGGCCCGGGACCACCAGCGTGTCCGGTCGTCCCTCGAGGTAGAGCTGGATCTCCCGCAGCGAGCGCTTGAACAGGTGTTCGTCTTCCATCTTGTAGGGGAGACGGGACCCGCTGATCGTCTGCATGGTGTACGCGGCGTCTCCGGTGAGCAGCGCCTCGCGGCCCTTCAGCCGCAGGATCACCGAGCAGTGACCAGCCGTGTGCCCGGGGGTGAAGACCATCCGCACGCTGCCGTCCCCGAACAGGTCGAGGGAGCGGCCGAAGGTGGCGAAGGAATCGACCTCCGTAGCCTCGAAGTCAAGCGTCCGGTAGTCGAAGGCGTGGTCGTACTGGCGGCGGATGTAGCCGTCGGTCTGCCGCCCGCCCGAGGCCGCCTCCCACTCCTGTGCGCTGAGCACGAAGGTCGCCCCGGGAAATTCCGCGATGCCGCTCGCCTGGACGTTGTGAAGGTGCGTCATGACCACGGTGCTCACCGAGGTGGGGTCGATCTCGCGTTTCCTCAGCTGGGCCGGCACGGCCTGGCCGGGATCCATCCGCACGTCCTTGAAGACGACGCCGGTGAGACCGAGCCCCTGCTTGGGATCGACGGCCACCGCGGGGTGAAAGCCGGTGTCCACGAGGATCCGTCCCGCGGCCGGGTGCTCCACCAGGAAGGCGACGACAGGGATCTCCGTCAGTTCCTCCCGCGGCACACGGATGCCCATCGCCTTCATCGATGCCAGGCGCCCCTCGACCCGGTGGAGGAACGCGGGCGGGGCTGCCATTTGCGCGCAGAGGAGAGGGTGCAAGCGCACCGTGGCGCCCTCGCGACCGCCCGGAAGCGGCAGCTCGGCGCGGCGGGGCTCTGCTGCGGTGCCCATCGGTTGGTAGACCCTAGCCGCAGAGCCGTGACGCCTGCGTGTCCTCCTGTGCGTCGGCAGGGATCAGGATCGGCCCGATGGCGGACTGCTGTTCGGAGCAAGCCCAATAGGCCTGTGATTGCCGCACACATGGCTGGATCCGGACGAACCGCCGAAACCTCGGACGACCTGCGGGCAAACCTGGCGCACCCGCCGTGATCCGACAGACGCCCGGCGCCGCTATAGGAGGTTGATCCCGGAAACCCTCTGAGGAGAGATACATGTCAGAAGCGATGAACACCGCCTATGCGGCGATCGACCGTGACAACGCCGAGCAGTCGGCTCATACCCGCCGCCGCTTCGTGGGCGGAACTGCCGCGGCCATGGGCAGCATGGGCCTCCTGGGCCTCGTCAACAACGACCAGGCGCTCGCCCAGATGGGCAACAACGACGCGCAGACGATCCTGAACGTCGCGGCCACCGCCGAGGTGCTGGCCACGATCGTCAACACCGT
>JBPCJI010000015.1:0-3692 GCA_051005475.1 Thermoleophilaceae bacterium | reverse complement strand
GCTCGAGCTCCGGCCGCTCGGGTGCCTCGTATGGGTCGTCGATTCCCGTGAAGCCGGCCAGCTCGCCCGCGCGCGCCCTCGCGTAAAGCCCCTTGGGGTCGCGGCGCTCGCACTCCTCGAGCGGGGTGTTCACGTACACCTCGAGGAAGCGCAGGCCCTCGCGCTCGTGCAGCGCGCGGGCGCGGGCGCGGTCGGCCGCGTACGGCGAGACGAGCGAGACCAGTGCCACGAGGCCGGCGTCGGCGAACAGGCGCGCCACCTCGCCGGTCCGGCGCACGTTCTCCGCGCGGTCGGACGCCGAGAAGCCGAGGTCGCCGTTCAGGCCGTGGCGCAGGTTGTCCCCGTCGAGCAGGTAGGCCGCCCGCCCGCGCTCCAGCAGGGCGTGCTCGAGCGCCGCCGCGATCGTCGACTTGCCCGAGGCCGGCAGCCCGGTGAGCCACACCGTCACGCCGGGCCCGCCGGCCCGCGCCCGCTGCTCGCGGGTCACCGCAGGCGCGTGCCAGGTCACGTTCTCGCTGCGCTCGCCCACCGCCGAGAGGTCTAGTCGTCTACGCCGAGGATCATGCCGGCCCCGACCGTGTCGTTTGTGCTCTCCTCGATCAGGATGAAGCTGCCGGTCGCGCGGTTGCGGCGGTACTCGTCTATCAGTAGCGGGGCCGAGAGGCGCAGCTTCACGCGGCCGATCTCGTTGAGGTCGAGCCCCTCGGCCTCTTCGTCGCGGTGCAACGTGTTCACGTCGAAGCGGTAGCGCAGCTCGTCTACCCTCGCGAGCGCCGTGCGCGTGGTGTGCTTGATGCGGTAGCGCCCCGCGGGCCGCAGCGGGCGCTCGGACATCCAGCAGACCATCGCCTCGAGCTCTTTGACCTGACGTGGATGGTTGTGCGCGCGGCAGATCATGTCCCCGCGGGAGACGTCCACGTCGTCCTCGAGGCGCATCGTCACCGAGAGCGGCGGGAAGGCCTCTGCGAGCGGGCCGTCGTGGGTGTCGATCCCCGCCACCCGCGTCTTCACCCCGGAGGGCAGGACCACGACCTCGTCGCCCGGCTTGAAGGCCCCGGAGGCCACCTGGCCTGCGTAGCCGCGGTAGTCGTGGTGCTCGTCTGACATCGGGCGGATCACCCACTGCACCGGGAAGCGCGGATCGATCAGGTTGCGGTCCGATGCCACGTGCACGTGCTCGAGCTCGTACAGGAGCGAGCAGCCCTCGTACCACGGCATGTTCTGGGAGCGCTCGACCACGTTGTCGCCGTGCAGCGCGGAGATCGGGATGAAGTCGATGTCGCTCACGTCCAGGCGCGCCGCCCAGTGGGAGAACTCCTCGGTGATCCGTTCGTACACCTGCTCGTCCCAATCCACGAGGTCCATCTTGTTGATGCAGACCACGAGGTGGGGGATCCGCAGCAGCGAGGCGATGAAGGCGTGCCGGCGCGACTGCTCGAGCACTCCCTTGCGGGCGTCGATCAGGATCAGCGCGAGGTCGGCCGTCGAGGCGCCGGTGACCATGTTGCGCGTGTACTGCTCGTGCCCCGGGGTGTCGGCGATGATGAACTTGCGCTTGGCCGTGTGGAAGTAGCGGTAGGCCACGTCGATCGTGATCCCCTGCTCGCGCTCGGCGCGCAGGCCGTCGGTGAGCAGGGCGAGGTTCACGTAGCTGTCCCCGCGGTCGATCGAGGCCCGCTCCACGTGCTCGAGCTGGTCCGCGAAGATCTGCTTGGAGTCAAACAGCAGCCGCCCGATCAGGGTCGACTTGCCGTCATCGACCGAGCCGGCGGTGGCCACGCGGACGAGCTCGGAGGGCCGCGCGTCCAGGACCGCACCGTTGGACGCCGGGGAGCTCACCCCGTGCGGGCATCCAGCCCGCACCTTCGATGTTGAGGCCGGCGTCCGGGCATCGTTCTCAGAAGTACCCCTCGCGCTTGCGGTCCTCCATCGCCGCCTCCGAGGTCCGGTCGTCGGCGCGGGTCTCGCCGCGCTCCGTGATCCGGGTGGCGGCGATCTCGGCCACGACCTCGTCGAGCGTCTCCGCCCTCGAGCGCACCGCACCGGTGCAGCTCATGTCACCGACGGTGCGGTAGCGCACCGACTCCTGAAAGGGCTCCTCGCCCTCCAGCAGGTCGACGAACGGCGAGACCGCGTAGAGCATCCCGTCGCGGGCAAACACCTCGCGGGTGTGGGCGAAGTACATCGCCGGGATCTCCAGCTCCTCCTCGCGGATGTACTGCCATACGTCGAGCTCGGTCCAGTTGGAGAGCGGGAAGACGCGCATGTGCTCGCCGTTGTTCATGTGGGCGTTGTAGAGGCTCCAGAGCTCGGGTCGCTGGGCCTTGGGGTCCCAGCCGCCGAAGTCGTCGCGGAAGGAGAAGATTCGCTCCTTTGCCCGCGCGCGCTCCTCGTCGCGACGTGCCCCACCGAACGCGGCCTTGAAGTCGTGCGCGGTGATCGCATCCAGCAGGGCCACCGTCTGGAGCCGGTTGCGCGAGGCGCGCGCTCCGGTCTCCTCGACCACCCTCCCGGCGTCGATCGAGTCCTGCACGCTGGCCACGATCAGGCGCGCGTCGAGCTCCTCCACCCGGCGATCCCGGAACTCGAGCACCTCGGGGAAGTTGTGGCCGGTGTCCACGTGCATCACCGCGAAGGGGAACTTGGCGGGGTGAAAGGCCTTCTCGGCCAGCCGCAGCAGCACCACGGAGTCCTTGCCCCCGGAGAAGAGCAGCACCGCGCGCCCGACCTCGGCGGCCACCTCGCGCATGACGTGGATCGCCTCGGACTCCAGCGCCCGCAGGTGTGAGACCTCGTAGCCCACGGCGGTAAAGGTGGCAGCGGCGGGGGCGGCGGTCAATGCAGGCCGCACTCGGCCTTGCCGGTCTGCGCCCAGCGGCCCTCGCGGCCGTTGCCTGGCCTTGTGCAGTGCGTGCACCCGATCGAGGCGTAGCCGCGGTCGTGCAGGTCGTTGTAGGGGACGTCGTTCGCGACGATGTAGCTCCACACGTCCTGCTCGCTCCAGTCGGCGAGCGGGCTGGCCTTCCAGCGCTCGTTCTTCTCGTCCCAGGCCAGCTTCGGGGTCGAGGCGCGGGCCGGAGACTGCTCGCGCCGCAGCCCGGACATCCATGCGTCGACTCCCGCCAGTGCCTCGGTCAGCGGCTTTACCTTGCGGATGTCACAGCACTTGTCGGGCTCGCGCTTCCACAGCTCGTCACCGTGCAGCGCTGCCTGGCGGGCGAGGCTCGGGCCCTGGTGGACCTCGACCTTCACGCCGTAGCGCTGCTCCATCTCGCGCCAGACGGCGTAGGTCTCGGGGAAGAGCACGCTGGTGTCGAGCGTGAAGAAGCGTGCGCCGGGCTCGATCTTCAGCAGCATGTCCATGATCACCGAGCTCTCCTTCTGGAAGGAGCAGGCCACGGTGAGGCGCGGGTGAAAGCGCTCCACCATGTGGGCGAGCACCTCCTCGGCGCTCAGGCCCTCCAGGTCTGGGGGGGACGCGACAGCCATTTCAGCGGGAGGAGCGCAGCGTCGATCGCCGATCGCGCGAGCACCGGACCGAGACTCTCATACTGCGCACTCGCCCTCGCCGCGGACCACCTGGTAGAGCTCGTTGCGGTTCCAGTCCATGAAGAAGTTCATGTTCTCCACGTTGAACTCGACCGGCAGGGAGAGGTCCTTGACCAGCTCGGTGAAGCGCTCGGCGCCGACGC
>JBPCJI010000014.1:0-6288 GCA_051005475.1 Thermoleophilaceae bacterium | reverse complement strand
ATCGGCTTCATCATCGTGGTCGTCGTGGTGATCCTGGTGGGCATGATCCTGATGCAGGCGTCCCGGATCGGTCATCAGGCGCTCGACGGCATAGAGCTGATGGACGAGGCGAGGGAAACCTCGCTTCCGGTCTGGGACGTGCAGGTGATCAACTCCTCGGTCACCGGGATCTGGCGGTCGGCTGAGCGCGCTCGGAAAACTCTCACGGGGGACAGAACATGATGCTGCAGCTCGGCGTTCAGGTTGACTCGCAAGAGAAGGTGTTTTGGTACGTAGCGCTCGGCTTGGGGTTCGTGGTCATCCTCGTGGTGATCGCCCTCCTGACGCTGCTGAGCCGAATCGTTGACGACATCGACGTCAACGTCGACCGCCTCTGGACCGTCACGCAGCGGTGGGCGCAGAACACGACCGGCATGTATCAGTTCGCCGGCACGGCATCGGTCCTTCGCGCGCTGCGCGAGGAGCTCATCCGCCACGACAAGATGCTCTCGAGCCGATGAGCAAAGGACTCCTCACCATCCTCACCGTCACCGAGATCGTGGCGCTGGTGGTCATCCTCGCGATCTATCTCCTGGTCGTAGCGGGCCAGCTGCGCTCGATCGCCGCGACCTTGCAAGAGGTGGCATGGGGCGCGCGCGCAGTGGAGAAGCAGCTGCGGGCCGTCAAGTCGAACATCAACCAGACCAACTGGGCCATGGAGGAGGTCGCCGCGACCCTCCCAAGTGTGGCCGATGGTGCCGAGCGCGCCGGCCGAGGGGCGGTGAGGTCATGATCCTGTGGTGGATCGGCAACCTCCTGTTCGCCGGTGTGATTATCCCGTTGGTGATCTGGATCCTGAACCGGGTCTTGGAGCCCGCGCAGCAGATCGAGTACTACGCGGACGACATCCTCGACAGCGGGGCGCAGTTCCCCGGGCACCTTGAAGCCCTCCGGGAGCTCGGCCGCACGCGCGACCTCGCGAAACAGGTCAACTCTGGTCTCACGCGCTACGGCAGAGCGCTCGACGACGTCTCTTAAAGGGGAAACCGATGCTGCAGATCGCCATCTTGGGAATGGGAGCGCACGCAGTGGTGACGCTCATCGCGACGGCGTTCGTGGTCGCCGTGATCGCGGCCTACCTCATCAGGATCGCGTTGATCCTCTGGCACGTGATCGACCGCCTTGTGACGATCCTGGGCGCTGTGAACGCGGTCGCGCAGGAATCGCACCCGATGGGCTCTGTGATTGATGACATCAACAAGGATCTGGCATCCGGCCGCGAGACCTTCGAGGCCGCCGTCGCGAGGCTGGAGCGGCGCAGACCCGCCCGCGAGCCGGAGCCCACCAGCGGTGTCAGTGCCACGTGGAGCCACTGGCGCGGCGAATAACGCTCCTCCCGTACCGTAGCTTCGGCGGAAAAGCTCCGTAGTCTCGGCGAAGGCCGCTAGTAGTTCGCGGCGGCCGGCCACTGGTTGGCCGGCGGGGGCCTGTTGAGCGGCTGCTGGCCACCGTTGATCGGCAGCGGGCGCGGCTTGAGTGCCGAGGCCTCGACGAGGCGCCGGCGGGGCCGTTGGGTCTCCAGGCCGCCGACCAGGGTGGCGAGGCCGGCGATCGCTCGGGGGTCGTGCCCGGGAACGAAATCGTCGATGTAGGGCATCGCGGCGCGCATGCCGATCGCCAGCGGCTGCTTATCCACCACCATCGGCCGCGGGTTGATCCAAACCAGTCGCCATGCCTGGAGCTGGATCCGCCTGACCTCCGCCGCCAGAATCTCGGGGTCACCGCGGTCCCATCCGTCGCTCACGATCATGACGATCGCGCCGCGCGCGAATCCCCGCCGGCCGTAGCTGTGATTGAAGTCGGAGAGCGCCTGGCCGATGCGCGTGCCGCCTGACCAGTCGGGCACTGCGGCTCGCGCCCGCTCGAGCCCCCGCTCGAGGTCGTGCCCGGTGAGCGACTTCGTGAGTCGGGTCAACTTCGTGGCAAAGACGAATGCCTCGGCCTTGTTGTTGGCCCCCACGATCGCCTTGAGCGAGCCGAGCAGCGTTCGCGAGTAGCGCTCCATGGAGCCAGAGACGTCGCAGATGAAGAGCAGCCGGCGCGGGCGCAGCCTCTGAGCCGTGTAGGCCAGCCGGAGCGCCTCGCCGTCGGTCTCGAGCGAGTTCCGCACGGTACGTCGCATATCCAGGCGGTCGCCGCCGCGCGCCGGGCGTAGCCGGCGGGATCGGCGCTTGGGTGCCGCGCGCTTTATGTCCTCGCCCAGCCGGCGCACTGCGGCGAGCTCGTCCTCCACGAGGTCGAGCTTCTTCTTGTCGGAGTCCTGCTCGGCGGGGCTGTAGGCGGCCAGCACTCCGCGTTGCTCGGCGGGGCCGCCGGATTCGTCGTCGCCCGTCGGGATCTCGCGCGAGGCTTTCTGCTTTGCCCCGTCGCCCTGCTGGGACTTCTCCTTGGCCTCCTGGCGAAACTGCGGGAGAGCCTCGCCACCCTGCTGTTGGGGACCGACCATTCGGGCGTCTGCCTCCCCGTGCTCGGAGCCGCGCTCTCCAGCGTCGAGGGGGCGGCCCTCCCAGAAGGACTCGAAGATGTTGTCGAAGGCGGGGCGCTCGTCGGGACTGTGAACGAAGGTGGCCAGCGCCCCCCAGTAGACCTCCTGACGGTCCCGCACATCGAGCTCGGCGAGCATGCGGATGAAGACCATCTCGCTGTCCACGCTGGCGGACATGCCTTTGCTGCGAAGTGCGCGCGCAAAGGCGACCGCGGCCGCAAGAATCTGCTGGTCTGGCGGGCTCTGTGGCCGCTCAGGCAGCGCCATCGGGACCCCCGTGGTCACGTAGCTTGCCGGCCAGCTGCTCAGCCTGCTCTATGCGGGCGCCGAGCCCCTGCTGCCGGACGCGCTCGAGGTCGTCGCGCTCCTTGAGGAGGGTGCCAAGCGTCCGGTCAGCCGTCGCCGGGTCGATCGTCTCGCGCCCCAGCACGTGAAAGGCCTCCGCCCAGTCGAGCGTCTCACCCACTCCTGGCGAGCGGTAGAGGTCGAGCCAGCGTAGGTCCTGTACGAAAGCGCACACCTGGCTGGCCAGGCGCTCGCTCACGTGGGGAAGCCGCGCCCGCGCTATCGCTACCTCGCGCTTCAGGCCCGGGTGGTCGATCCAGTGATAGAGGCAGCGACGCTTGAGCGCCTCGTGCAGGTCACGCGTGCGGTTGGAGGTGATGATCACCGTGGGAGGATGCTCCGCGCGGATGACCCCGACCTCGGGGATGGTGACCTGAAAGTCGGAGAGGAACTCGAGCAGGAAGGCCTCGAACTCGTCGTCGGCTCGGTCGAGCTCGTCGATCAGGAGCACCGCTCCGGGGTGCGCGAGCGCTTCGAGCAGCGGCCGGCGGACCAGGAACTCCTCGGAGTAGAGCTGGGCTGAGCCCCCTGCCCGGAGCTGCAGGAGCTGGCGCGGATAGTCCCAGTCGTAGAGCGCGTGGTGGACGTCGATGCCCTCGTAGCACTGGAGCCTGATCAGGGGGGCGCCCGTGGCCGCGGCGAGGGCCTTGGCCAACTCGGTCTTTCCGACCCCCGGCTCGCCCTCCACCAGCAGCGGCCTGCGCAGCTTCAGGGCGAGGAACACCACCGTCCCCAGGCCCTCATCCACCAGATAGCGCTCGCCGGTAAGGCCGGCGCGTAGGGCGTCGATCGTCTCAAAGCCACGCATTGACTGTCTCCTCGATCTTGGCCACCGCGATCGCGAGTGAACGCTGCACGACCGGCGAGAGCCCTTGGCAGAGCTCGTCCATGTTGTCCGCCGGCTGACAGCCGACGATCACCACCCGCTCCGGCAGCACGCCCATTGTCTTTGCCATCGAAAGCACGCGGTCCGGATTGGCGAGGTGAACGTCCGGGACATGCTCTCCCTCGAGCACCTCGGGCGTAATCAGGAAGACGGTGCCCGGGGGAGCCCCCCGCTCGACGGCGTCGATCAGCACGAGCCCGTCGTAGCCCGTCATCAGGTCCTGCAGCAGCGCGATGCCCCCGATCCCGGTTTCGATCACGTCTGCCCCCTCGGGCAGGTCGGTCAGAAGCTCCGTGACGGCCGGCCCGAAGCCGTCGTCACCGCGCAGCACGTTTCCCACACCGGCCACGAGCACCCGCTTGGCCCGGACTTCAGCGGGCTCGGAGGCCGTCGTGCTCACGCCACGTTCACCGCGACTTGGAGAAGTCCGTCTCTGACCGCGATCGGCACCACCGCCAGGTCAGGCTGGTCCGGTTCGTTGTCGGCGCGCTTTCCGGTGCGCGCGTCGTAGCCGCAGTTGTGCCAAGGGCATACGAGCACGTTGCCGGCGAGACGGCCTCCGTCAAGCGGCAGCCGACCGTCCACCGGACAGACGTTCCTGAAGGCGTAGGGCTCGCCCTCCACGTTCACGATCAGGATGGATTTGCCCTCTGATTCGACGGCCTTCATCTCGCCCGGCGCCAGCTCGTCGAGGGTACCGGCGTCGAGGAAGACCGGCCGCTTGAGGGCCGCGGGCTTGCTTGGACTCGCCGCGGGCTTGTTCAGCCCCTCGATCTGCAGCAGTTGGGCGCCACCTCCGCCATTCTGCTCCTCGGCTACCTCGCTCCCATCGGGCTCGTGTGCCACGACCTCCTTGAAGTTCTCGTAGCGCTCCTTGAGGACGTCCTCGACGCCGCGCTTGAGCGTGATCGCAGACCCGGCGCAGCCGTGGCAGGAGCCACTCAACCGCACGTGCACGACCCCGTCCTCCACGTCGAGCAGCTCGAGCTCGCCTCCGTGGGACTCGATGTAGGGACGTACCTCATCGAGCGCTTCCTCGACCTGGATCTGCTCGTCGACGGGCGCGAGGTCGTACATCGAGAGAAGGGCGTTTGCGACCGGATGCTCGGGCTCGCCGGCCATGATCAGCTCGATGGCCGGGCGGTGAATGTCATCTACGAGCTGGAGCAGCAGGAGCGCTCGCTCGTCCTGGTCACGCTCAAGCGTGTCGATGAGAAGCTCGAGCTCTTTTACGGCTTTGTCAAATTCCACACCGTCTCCTCGATCTCGGGCAGCTTCGCCTCGATCTCAGGGCTGAAGCCCTCGCCCCAACCCTCGTCCGCCGGCTCGACCTCGACCACCCACACGTCGTCGGGGAAGGCCCCGAAGGCCTCGGTGACGATCAGCAGGTTGTCCAGCGAGATCACGCCCGTAACGGACTCCGAGACCCGTTCCTGGATCTCCTCGGTCGGGGGCAGCACATGGTCATAACGATACGCCTTCACCGTGCCGGGCTCCCGGCCCCTGACAATCGCACCGACGAAGATGATGCGATCGTAGGGGGGACGGTCCTGCAGATTCTGCGTGAAGCCGACGGGGTGGTAGCCGAGATCCTCGACCTCGATCCCGTTGGTCGCACGCGCCGCCAACGCGTCTGTCACGAGCACCCCGACCGCGCCATCGCGCAGGTAGCGGTAACCGACCCCGCCGACGAGTATCCGCATGGACCGTACCTCTAGCGATTCGAGCTGCTGGGGATGGCGCCCCTAGTGCTCGTGATCGCCCTCTGCCCCACAGGCGCACGTGACGACCTCGCGCGAGATCGTGCGGTCGTCGGTGTGGATGTGCGTGGTGCACGGCATGCACGGGTCGAAGCTCCGAATCGCACGCAGGATGTCGATGCCCTTGAAGTCCTCGGGCTTCTCGTAGTTCTCCAGCAGCGGCGTCGCCGCCACGGCCTCCTCGTAGGGACCCGGGTTGCCGAAGGGATCCTTCGGCGAGGCCATCCACGTCGAGGGCGTGAGGATCTGGTAGTTCTGGATCACCTGGTTGTCGATCTCCATGTGATGCGTCAGGTAGCCGCGACCGGCACTCCACAGACCGACGCCGATGCGATGGTCCTTGGGGACCTTGTACGGCGTCGACATCTTCGCGTCCGGCCCGCCCTTGCGCAGAAGGTCGTAGGCGATCAGCAGGTTGTCGTAGGCGATCGCCGCGGTGTACAGGATGCAGTAGGCGCGGGCGCGGTTGCGCTCAAAGGCGCCCCAGGTCTCGGGGATGTGCCACTCGATCTCGGTGTTGGGCAGCTCCGCCTTGGGAAGGTGGATCTTCAGGCTGTGCCCGGTCGCCTCGATGAAGTTGCTCTCGCGGTAGTTCGGCGTCATCGCCGACGCCCAGATCCGGGAGTAGGCCCCCGTCTCCATGGCCTGACGGTCCCAGCGCGGCGCGGTCGACCAGGAGTACTTTCCCTTCCAGTCGGGGCAACCGGTCCGCGGGATCGTCTGCTTGTTCCAGGGGTGGTTGGACGAGAGCCGGTTGCCCGCGGGGTCGTCGC
>JBPCJI010000013.1:0-6826 GCA_051005475.1 Thermoleophilaceae bacterium | reverse complement strand
CGCCCAGCCGGCGCCCGCGCGGGCCGCCACGGCCGGGGCCGCCCCCGCCGCCGTCTCGCAGGACACCATGGCGCATCCGCCTCCGGCACCGCCGCCTTCACCCTCGCTTGCACCGCCGGTCCCTCCGCCCGGGCTCGGCGGCCACTTCGCCCGCGAGGCGCAGCTCGCCCGCGAAAGGGAGCTCGCCGAGGAGCAGGCCCAGGAGGGTGAGGGTCTGGCCGAGGAGGACGAGCTCGAACACGCCGAGCTCCAAGATGAGCAGCGGGTGGAGGACGAGTCGGGGGACGACGGGCTCGAAGACGGGGAGCCGGAGGACGGTGAGCCGGAGGATGGATTCGAAGACGGGGAGCCGGAGGACGGGGAGCCGGAGGACGGGGAGCCGGAGGACGGATTCGAAGCGGAGGAGCTGGATGAGGGCGAGCCTGAGGGGGGCGGACGGCTCGAGCACGAGGCGGGACCGCCGGACACGGGCGATGGCCCCGCAATCTCCCCCCCGCCCCCCCCCCCGGCGGCGCGGTTGCCGGTGTCGCCGCCGCCGGGCACGGCCCCCCGCCCGCCCCTCCCCCCGCGGCCGGCACCGCCACGCAGACCGCCGCAGGGTCCCATCCTGCCTCCGTACGAGACGAGCCGCCCCGGGGGCGCCGTCCCCTCAAAGGGCGGTGGCCGCTCCCGCCGCGGGACCGCGCTGGCGGTGGGCGGGGTGGCGCTTCTGCTGGCCGTCGCGACGTTCGGCATCCTCCAGCTCACCGGTGGAGACGACGGCGCGACCGAGTCCGGGAAGAAGACGCCCCCGGCGGCCGAGGACAGGCCGGCCAAGGACCCGGACGCCAAGCCCCCCGCCAAGCGGGCGATCGTCCCGGCTGACGTGACGGTGTCGGTGCTGAACGGCACCACCGTCGGGGGCCTGGCAGCCCAGCTGGGAGACAAGCTGGAGGGCCAGGGCTTCCAGCTCGGCAACGTCACGAACGGCACCGACCAGCAGCGAGCGGAGTCCGTAGTGCTCTTCGCGCCGGGGGCGGAGGACGAGGCCAAGGATGTGGGCAGGCGCTTGGGAATCGATCAGCGCGAGGCAGTCGATCCCGACAGCCAGGCACGCGCCGGCGACGCCTCGGTGGTCGTGATCGCCGGCGCCGACCTGAACAAGTAGTCCCTGGCCTGTCGCGCCCCGGCGGGCGTCGGTGTCAGGCCGGCATCAGCGATTGCGCCCGCTGGGCCAGATGCTCGACCCCCAGCCGCTCGCATTCGGCGGCCGCTCCATCCAGCAGCCGCCGGGCACGCCGGGGGTCGTGGCTCCTCAGCCGGAAGCCGGCGAGTAGTCGGCAGCGCGCCGCCTCGAGCGGGCGCTCGAGCTCGGTCCACGCGGCCTCCGCCTCGGAGAGCAGCGCGACGCCCTGCTCAGAGCTCTCGCAGCTGGCCCCGTCAGCCTCGAGCGCCGCGGCTGCGGCAATCGGATAGTGGAGCTGCTCCGCGAGCCGGCGTGCCTCGGCGGCGAGCTCACGCGCACGCTCAGGGCGGTCCCCGAGCGCGAACGCCACGGCGAGGCCCGCGGTTGCCTGGATCGACTGGGCCCCGAGCCCGGCGCGCTCGGATACACCGAGGGCCTGGCCGAGCGCGGTGACCGCGTCGGCGTGCTCGCCGCGATCGCGCAGGCACAGCGAGAGCCCGTAGAGCGCCTGGAACGCCAGCTCGGACCAGCCCACCTGCTCAGCCAGCCTGTGGGCTTGGCGGAAGTGCTGCTCGGCGCCCTCGAGGTCCCCCTCACGCCATCGGAGCAGTCCCCGTAGGGCGTACGGAAGGCCCAGCTTGCTCACGAGCCCCTCCCGCTCGGCGAGTCTGGTGCTTGCGTCGGTGGACCGGCCTACCTGATCCCAGTCGGCGCGGTAGGCCGCCAGCTGCGCGCGCGCGGAGTGCAGCTCGACCTGGCTGGGGAGGTCCCCCACCTGCTCGGCAAGCGAGAGCGCCTCGTCGTAGGCCCTGCCGGCCGCGCGCACGTCGGCCTCCGAGAGCTCCAGGTGGCGCCCGAGGGCGAACAGGGCGAGGATCGTCTCGCAGGGGTCCGACGCGCGCGCCAGCTCCACCGAGCGCTCGAGGTTGGAGCGGGCCTTCTCGGTGTCTCCGATTCGCCCGAACACCCGCCCGAAGATCCCATGCGCGCGGCTGGCCGCCTGCGTCTCGCCGAGCCGCTCCGCCAGCCGCAGCGCCTTCTCGGAGGCGTAGATCGCGAGCATGTTGTCGCCCGTCTGCAGATAGAGCCAGGCGGCCTCCTCATAGAGGCGCACGAGCTCCGGCCGCGGCGAGCCGTCCTTCAGCAGGTTGATGCCGCGCTGGTAGTTCTCGATCGCCGCCTTGCGCTCTCCCTTGACGGCGAGTGCCGCCCCGAGCTTGCGATGGAGGTCCGCCATCCGGTCGAGGTCCTCCTCCCGGCGGCGGTGTTCCAGACACTTTTCCCAGATCTCGACCGCGGCGTCCACCCGGCCGATTCGCAGCGCGACATCCCCCTGCTTCTCTCCGATCCGGGCCGCCTCGCCATCGCTACGGTCGCCCCGCACCTCGAGCGCGTGGCCGTAGTGGGCGACCGCCTCGCGATTGGCGTACAGGCGCGCGGCGGCGTCGCCGGCATCCTCAAGGGCGATCACGGCCCGCTCGGTGATCTGCGCGAGCTCGTCGCTTCCCACCCCCGCCTCCGATCCGAGCGCCGCCGCCCGCCCGTAGTGCTCGGCGAGCAGCGCCACCACCTCCTCGGAGCGATCGCCGGCCCGCTCCTCGAGAAAGCGCCCCACCTCGAAGTGGCGTCGGCAACGGACCGCCTTGGGAAGCATCCCGTAGGCCACGTCGCGGATGAGCACGTGCTTGAAGGCCAGCTCGCGCTCACCGGCCAGGAGGCCCTCGGCACCGGCAGCCAGGATGTCCTTCTCCTGCAATGTCGCCAGCGTCTGGCTCAAGCTCCTTCCCTCCGACTCGGCGAGCGAGGAGAGAGAGCCCTCCCAGAAGGTGCGTCCCACCACCGCGGCCTCCTGGACGACCCGGCGCTCGAACGGGTCGAGCGCGTCGAGGCGGGCCGCGAGCACCGCCTGGACGGTGTCCGGCAGCTCGCCCACGGCCGCGGTGCCCTCCTCCTCGAGCCGCCGCACCATCTCCTCGGCGAACAGCGGGTTGCCCCCCGACCGCTTGGCCACCATCTCGACCGCGTCGTCGGCCGGTAGGCCCTCCTCCTCGCCCAGCAGCGCTGTCACGAGCGCACGCGAGTGCTCGGCGGTCAGAGGCTCGAGCAGTAGCCGCGTCGCATTTGGCCGCCCGCCACCCCAGCCCGGCCGCCGCTCGAGCAGCTCGTCGCGCGCAACGCACAGTATGAGCAGCGGAGCGCGCACCCACTGGGCGAGGTGCTCGATCGCCTCGAGCATGCCGTCGTCTGCCCAGTGGATGTCCTCGAAGGCCAAAACGAGCGGCCTTCGGACGGCGGCGGCCTGAATGACGCTTCGCAGCGCCGAGAAGAACGCCTCGCGCATGCGTTCCGGGTCGCCCGTGTCGGCGGGCACGAGCTCGGGTGGCACGTCGAGCCCGAGCGATCGCCCGATCTGCGCAGCGCGGCGCTCGGGCGTCTCGCCGCGCTCGTCGAGCCCGGTCAAGAGGTCCGCCACGTAGGCGCACAGCTTCTCCCACGCCTCGTCGGATGTGTCGGATCCCACGATCCCCGCCTCTGCGCGCACGACCTCTCCGAGCGCCCAGTAGACGATCCTCGAGCCGTAGGGAAGGCAGCGTCCCGTGCGCAGCTCGGCGGGTGGGTCGGCCGCGGCCGCCCTGTCGCCGAACTCGCCCAGGAGCCGTGACTTGCCCACGCCGGCCTCGCCGATCAGCGTGACGAGCTGGGCGCCCTCCTCGTGCATGGCGCGCCTGTAGATGGAATTCAGGACGCCGAGCTCGTGGTCCCGGCCGACGAGCGCCGCGCCGCCGGGGCGGTAGGTCCGCCGCACGGTGTGCTCGGTCTTGAGGCCAACCGCCTCCCAGGCGGGAACCGGCTCCGCTCGCCCCTTCAACTGGAGCGGCTCGAGCGGCTTGTAGAGCACGGCCTCCTGGGTGGCCTGGACCGTGCGCCGGCCGACCGTGACCGCCCCGGGCCGCCCGACGGTCTGCAGTCGGGACGCCACGTTGACCGTGTCGCCCGTCACGGTGTAGCCGTCACCGACCGACCCCGCGAGCACCTCGCCGGAGTTGATGCCGGCCCTGAGGGCAAACGTGCTCTCCGCGGGCAGCCCCTGGTTGATCTCCTCCATGGCGGCCTGCATCCCGAGCGCGGCCCGCACCGCACGTTCCTCGTCGTCCTCGTGGGCGACCGGGGCCCCGAAGAGCGCCATCACGTTGTCGCCGATGTACTTGTCGATCGTTCCTCCGAAGCGCTCGATCTCGAGGCCGAGCCGGCGCAAGGAGCGCTCGACCAGCGACTTGACCGCCTCCGGGTCCATGCGCTCGGCCACCGCCGTGTAGCCCGAGAGGTCGGCGAACAGCACGGTCACGTGGCGCCGCTCCTCGGGCGGGCGCTCCGGCTGGGCGACCGGGCCGCGCGGTGGTCCCGGTCCAGCCTCCAGCTTCGCGCCGCATGACATGCAGAAACGCGCCTGCTCGGGTGCCGAGGCGCCGCAGGACGGACAGCGCCGGTCGAGAGCGCTGCCGCATGACATGCAGAACCGCGCCGAGGGGGGGTTGTCCGTCCCGCAGGAGGTGCAGCCGGTTCCCGCCATCACCGAGAAGATACTCGCGCGCGGCGCCTGCACCCCGGCTACGGGAAAATTCCTGCTTTGCGGTACGCGGCCGCCGCCTCCTGCAGCAGGTGACCGTCCACGACGGTCACCACGCGCCCCGCCACCTCGAGCGTGGCTCCGTCGTACGGAGGGTGCCAGAAGGCCCTGATCCGCCGGGTCAGCCGGTCCGGGGTGTCCTCGGGGCTCACCCGCCGCAGCTCCTCGACCTCTGCGCGGGTCACGTAGCGCCCCGGCTCCTGGGGGGTACGTGGCAGCTCCTCTCCCGCGAGCGCGTGGTCCACGACCGAGCAAAAGGTTGCCAGCAGGCGCTCCTGGCTTTGCAGCGCCAGCGAGAACGCGGTCTCGCCGTCCGGGTCGATCGGGAAGCGGTCGACCTGCACGAGGTCGCCGGTGTCGAACTCCTCGTCCACGTGATGGGCGGAGACCCCCCAGTGGTCCCATCCTTCGAGGATCGCCACGTTGTAGCCCCCGATCCCGCGCATGTCGGGCAGCGGGGCGGGGTGGAAGTTGATGCAGCCGAGCCGGGGAAGCTCGATCAGGGGCCGTCTGATCTTCTTCCAGAAGAGAAACGAGAGCACCAGGTCGATCTCGCCGAGCCCGCCGATCCCCCCGTACAGGTCCTCGTCGGTGACAAGTGCCAGGCCCAGGCGCTCGGCCGCCAGGTCGAGCCGCTGCTCGGGAGCCGCCGAGGGGTCCGGTGCCGGCGCCACGACGGCAGGGACCTCCCAGCCGCGCTCCACCAGATGCTCGAGCGCCCGCACCGCGGAGCGCTTGCTCTTGCCCAGGAACAGGGCCCTCACACCAGCTCCTCGTAGAGGGCGAGTGTGCGGCGGGCGATCCTGTCCCAGGAGAAGTGGCCGGCCGCCGCGGCCGCCGCCCGCTCGCCGAGCGCGGTGCGCTCGGCCGGGTCGCCCACGAGCGCCCTAAGGGCGTCACGCAGGGCGGCGGGGTCCTCGGGAGGCACCAGCCGCGCCGCCCCGTGCACTCGGCCGATCTCGGAGAACCCGCCGATATCCGAGAGCACCATCGCCTTGCCGAAGGCGAGCGCCGTGTACAGCACGCCTGACTGGTCGATCCGGCGGTAGGGCAGCACCACCACGTCGGCCCGGCGGAAGTAGGCCGGTATCTCGGGATCGGTCACGAACCGCTCCACGAATCGCACCGTGCCTCCCGCGGCGGCGGCCGCCCGCTTCAGCGGCTCGACCGGCATCCAGGGCCGGCCGACGATCCAGAGCTCGGCTCCCTCGAGCCCCCGAAACGCCTCGAGCAGGACGTCTACGCCCTTGTACGGGCGCAGCACGCCGAACCAGAGGATCACCGGCCCCTCGGCGGTCGCGAGCTCGGCCGGCAGCGGCTCCTCGACCGGCTGGCAGGTCAGGTAGTCGAAGGCGCCGTGAGGGATCGTGTGCACGCGGGCCGGGTCGGCGCCAAAGCGCTCGCTCAGTTGGCGAGCGCCGGCGGCGGTGTGCGCTACGAGCGCGTCGGCACGCCTGGCCACGAGCCGCGCCGCCAGCTCGCGCACCCGGCCCTCGCCGCGGCGCAGCACGTTGTGAGAGGTGAAGACCGTAGGGCTGTCCCGGGCCAGGAGGAAGGCGTCGAGCGCCTCGAGCGTCAGCCACTGGTAGTGCACGACATCGGCTGCTCCTCCACCGCTGCGATGGCGCAGCATGTCGGGCACGTGCTCGGCCAGTCGCAGCGCCCGCCGCGCGGCCACCGATCGCTCCCGGCTCGTGGTACGGCGGTAGAACTCCTCGCGCACGGGGAAGCCGTTCGCGCTCGGAGTCGGGCCGTAGAGGTACCTGCTCGTGATCAGCTCGACGCCCGCTCCGGCGCGCACCAGGGCTGCGGCGAGCGAGAAGTCATACGGTGGGCTGTAGGCCGGTGGGTCCACCAGCTGGACGCGCATGGCGGCATTCTCCCGCACCCGGGTACCTTTCCGCCGGTGGAGTCGAGCTCTCTGGTCCGCGCCGTCTTCGCATTGCTCGTGCTTGCCACGGTCGGCGCCTTCTTCGTTACCCAGTCGCTCAAGCAGGACGTTCCCGTGGTCGTGCGCTTCATCACCTTCCCGG
>JBPCJI010000012.1:0-16490 GCA_051005475.1 Thermoleophilaceae bacterium | reverse complement strand
GCTCGCCGTCGAGCTCCTCGAGGGCGGGAGCGATCACGCGGCACGGACCGCACCAGGGAGCCCAGAAGTCCACGAGCACCGCGTCGGCGGCCTCGAGCACCTCGGCCTGGAAGTTGACGTCGGTTACTTCTGGGAGTGCTCCGGCCACGTTCGGCTCCTTGTCGCGGATTTCAATACTTCAGAAAGTATAGCGGCCCGCGGATCCGCCCCAAGGGGCTTGGCGGGATCCCCCAAGCCTACCCGGATTGAGCCCGGAGCACGCCTGCGAGACTGACCTCAGCGCACTCGAAAGCGCAGCCCCGGGACCTTCCAGAACGCCTCGGCGGCGATCCGCGCGGACATCTTGGACGCGCCCACCCGCCTGTCGCGGAAGAGGATCGGCACCTCGCGCACCCGGAACCCGGCGCGGATCGCGCGGTAGGTCATCTCGATCTGGAAGCCGTAGCCGTCCGTGCCGACAGAGCTCAGGTCGAGCGCCTCGAGGACCTCGCGCCGGAAGCACTTGAAGCCCCCGGTGAGGTCCTGAACCGGCACCCCCAGCACGAGCCGGGCATAGAGCGAGCCTCCGCGGCTGATCAGCCGCCGCGTGAGCCCCCAGTCGGTCACCCCGCCCCCCTCCACGTAGCGCGAGCCCAGGACCAGGTCCGCCTCGGCGGCCGCGGACACGAGCCGGGGGAGGTCCAGCGGGTCGTGCGAGAAGTCGGAGTCCATCTCGAGCAACAGCTCTGCACCGGCGCCGAGCGCGTGGGAGAAGCCGGCCAGGTAGGCCGGCCCGATCCCCTCCTTGCGTGTGCGGTGAAGCACCTCCACCGCTTCGATCTCCGCCGCGAGGCGATCGGCGATGTCGCCGGTGCCGTCGGGCGAGCCGTCGTCGACCACGAGCACTCGGTGAGTCAGGCCCGTCGAGGCGAGCTGGGGCAGCGCAGCCCTGACGATGCCCTCGATGTTCTCGGCCTCGTTGTAGGTGGGCAGCACGAGCCAGGCGCCGGACATGGGCGCGTACCCTAGTCACGGCTTGGCACGGACCCTCAAGAACGCACACATCGCCGCCGCCTTCGAGGAGCTCGCGACTCTCTATGAGCTGGACGGCGCCGTGGTCTACCGCGTGCTCGCCTACCGCAACGCGGCGAAGTCGATCCGGGAATCGGGCCTCTCGGTGGCCGACATGGCCGCGCAGGGGCGCGCCGAGGAGCTGGCCGGGATCGGCAGGACGATCGCCGACAAGATCCAGGCGCTGGTGGACACCGGCGGCATTCCCGCGGCGCAGAAGCTCAAGGCGAAGATCCCGCCCGGCCTCGTGGAGATCACGAGGATTCCCGGGCTCGGCCCCAAGCGCACGCGCCGGCTGCACAAGGAGCTCGGCATCGAGACCCTCGAAGAGCTGCGCCGGGCAGCGGAGGAGGGCCGGATGCGCACGGTGCCGGGCTTCGGCGCAAAGGCCGAGGAGAACGTCCTGGCGGCGCTGGCCGCCGGGGCCGATACCCACGAGGGCACAGGTGGCCGGCCAACGTCGCGCACGCTGCTCTCTCACGCGCTCGCCGTGGGGCTCGAGCTGTTGGAGGGCCTGCGCGAGCACGATGCGGCGCTCCGCGTGGAGCTCGCCGGCAGCGCGCGGCGCTGGGAGGAGACCTGCAAGGACCTCGACTTCGTGGCGGCGGCGAGCGACCCAAGGGCCCTGGTCGAGGCCTTCACGCACCTGCCGACGATCGACGAGGTCACGACCTCGGGGGAGGCGGGCGCGAAGGCGGTCACCCACCAGGGGCTTCCGGTGGACCTTCGGATCGTGCCCGAGCAGAGCTTTGGCAACCTGCTCCAGCACTTCACCGGCTCGGCACGGCACAACGAGGCCTTGCGCACCGAGGCCGTGAGACGCGGCCTCCACGTGAGCGAGTACGGCGTGGCCGACGACTCCACCGGCCACACGCACGCGTGCGCGACCGAGGAGGAGGTCTACGAGCTGCTCGGCATGGCCTACGTGCCGCCGGAGCTGCGCGAGAACCGGGGTGAGCTCGAGGCGGCGCGCGACGGCGCCCTCCCGGCGCTCGTGTGCCTCGAGGACGTCCGCGGCGACCTGCACTGCCACACCACAGCGTCCGACGGGCGCCAGTCGATCCGCCAGATGGCGGAGGCCGCGCGCGAGCGGGGCTACGAGTACCTGGCGATCACCGACCATTCCGCGACCCACGGCTTCGGCAACCACGTCTCCCCGGACGACCTGCGCCGGCAGATCGAGCGCGTGGCCGAGGTCGACCACGCGCTCGGGGACTTCCGCGTCCTGGCGGGCAGCGAGGTCAACGTCCTGCCGGACGGCTCGCTCGACTACGGGGACGAGCTGCTCGCCGAGCTGGACTGGGTCATCGCGAGCGTGCACACCTCCTTTGGCATGTCCGAGGGCGAGATGACCGATCGGATGGTGACCGTGATGGAGAATCCGCTCGTGGACGCGATCGGGCACCCGACCGGGAGGTTGATCGCCCGGCGCGAGGGCTACGCGCTCGACGTGGACCGTCTGATCGAGGTGGCCGCCCAGACCGGGACCTTCCTCGAGATCAACGCCAACCCCAACCGGCGCGACCTCTCCGACGTCTATGCCCGTGCCGCGGTGGCAGCCGGGGTGACCATCGTGATCGACTCCGACGCACACGGGACAGAGACCCTGGCGAACATGCGCTACGGGGTCGCCACCGCCAGGCGGGCGTGGCTCACGCCGGAGAACGTGGCCAACACCCGATCGTGGACGCAGCTCTGCAAGCTGCGCAAGCGCTGAGCGGGCCCCGCCCCGTCTGCGGGAGACGCTACGAGAGCGGAGCCGTCACGCCGGGCACCGGCTCGACCTTGCGCAGGCCCGGGGTGCGCAGCAGCTTGGGCGCCCCGAACGGGGAGCTGCGGTCGAAGTAGAAGCGCGCGCCGTCGCGATCCTCGATCGCCTGCACCCCGGCCGCCTGCTTTCGCCACGTGAGCGCGATCCCGATCGCATAGCCGGCGGCGATCGCAGGCACCTGCGGGAACAGGAACGCCAAGGCGCCGGAGGCGATCGTCAACACCGCGAGGGGCCATAGGCGGTTGAAGATGATCGCGCCGGGCTCGACCTCGGGCAGCGTGTTGGTGCTGCGGGCTCCCGCAAGCAGGCGGGCGATCCCGGGGGTGGGGGCCATGCGCCGGCCGAGCCATAGCCCGGCGCCCGCGGCCAGCGCCCACCAGCCTGCGGCGAGGAAGATCAGGGTGGGGTCGTCATCGGCGTTCGCCCCGGCGATCGCCGCCGCCGCCAGTGCCGTGGCGGCCCCCCCGCAGGGCAGTACCGAGATGCGAAGGAAGTCCGCGAACCTCACGGCAGGAGTGCGGCCAGCACGTCCTTGAAGCCCGGCACGTCGTCCACCACCACGTCGGCGCGCTCCACGATCGCGCGCGGTCCCTCCGGCGAGCGCACCCCCACGCGGACGCCGGCGTCCAGGTCGCCGCTTTCCACGAGCGCGTCGAGTGCGTCGAAGGCGTCGAGGTCTGTCACGTCGTCACCGCCGTAGAGCGCGGAGCGCATGCCGGTCGACCTGACCATGGTGGTCACCGCCTGACCCTTGTCGATCGGGACCGGAGGACGAATCTCGAGCACCTTGCGCCCCCAGTGGATCTCGAAGCCCTCGGCCTCGGCCTCCTGGGCCACATTTTGCAGCCACGTCTCGGCCGCGCTCTCGTCGGGGACGTCGCGCCAGTGAAAGGCCTTGATCGGCCCCTTGTCCTCGAGCCGAAGTCGAAGCAGCTTGGCGTTGCGGTCGTTCTGCTGTTGCTGCTCCACGAAGTCCGCCACGCGGCCCTCCCAGCTCACGAACGCGTCGAGCAGCTTTGGTTGGGAGGAGCCGGCCTCGAGCACCTCGGCCCCGTGGGAGCCGATGTAGGCGATGCCCCCCACCCCCACGAGCCGGCGAGCCTCGGTGGCCGCCCGCCCCGAGACGCATGCCACGCAGCCGTATCGGCGGCCCACCCTGCTGAGCAGCAGCGAGACCTCCTCGCGTACGTGGGTGTCCTCCGGACGCCCGACGATCGGCGCCAGGGTGCCGTCGATGTCGCAGAACACGGCGGCACGCTCGGGATCCCGGGTGAGCGGGCGGAGGCTCTCCGCGAGCGTTTCGGCGGTGGGCGCTGACACCACCCGTAGTATGCCTCGCGATGTCATCCCGGCTCGCCCGGCTCGCCGTGATCGCGACAGCGGCGGGCGCTTTCAGCGGCCTCTTCGGCGTGGGCGGCGGCACCATCATCGTGCCGCTGTTGATCCTCTGGCTGGGCTACGGGGAGCGTGAGGCCACCGGTACCTCGCTCGCCGCGATCGTGGGCATCGCCGCGCTCGGGGCTGTCGCACACGGTGCCTACGGCAACGTGCACGTGGGCGAGGCGGTGCTGATCGCCCTGCCGGCCGCCGCGGGCGTGGTGGCCGGGACGGCGCTTCAGCAGCGAATCCCCGAGCGGGCCGTGTCCGGCGTGTTCTCGGTGATACTCGTCGCCTCGGCCGTCGCCCTGATTCTCTGATGGGGGCCGCCGAGCTCGCCGGGGCGCTTGCGGTCGGGCTGGCGGCCGGCCTCGCCGGAGGGCTGATCGGGGTCGGTGGCGGGGTCCTCTTCGTCCCAGGCCTCGTGCTGTTTCTCTCGCTCGGGCAGCTGGACGCGCAGGCCACCTCCCTGCTGGCCGTCGTGCTCGTGGGCGCGGTCGGCGCATGGCGCCAGGCGGGCTATGGCAACCTGCGGCTGCGCGACGGGATCGTCATCGGGGCGCTCTCGCCCCTCGGTGTGCTGGCGGGAACGGCGACGGCGAACGTGGTGAGCGAACGCTCCCTCGCGCTGTCGTTTGCGGCGGTGCAACTCATCTTCGCCTACAAGCTCGCGCGCAGGGCGATGGGGCGTGGAGGGGAAGCGCTGTCGCCATCGGATGGTGCGAACGGGTAGATTCGGCCCGTGACGATTCTCGAGGTGGAGACCCGGCAGCGCGAGGGGCTGGTGCAGGTGGCGCTCCGAGGGGAGCTCGACCTGTCCACGGTCGAGCAGGTCGAGCAGGAGCTCCGCCGCGTGGAGGAGCAGGGAGAGAAGCTGCTCGTGCTCGATCTCGCCGGGCTGTCCTTCTTGGACTCGACCGGCCTGCGACTGATGGTCACGGCCGACCAGCGGGCGCGTCAGGAGGGCCGCCGGCTCACAATCGTCAAGGGGCCGGAGACCGTCCACCGGGTGTTCACGATCACGAAGCTCGACGAGCAGCTCGAGATGGTGGACGACGTTTCGGAGGTCACCGGTCCCTGAACCCACCGCGGGGGCGTACCCTTGGTGTCGTGAAGTTGGACGCCGGCGCGCGACCCGAGCTCCAGGCCTTGGTTCTCCGCGGGGAGGAGAAGGGCTGCATCAACCTCTCCGAGCTCGCCGAACAGGCGCGGGGGCTGGAGCTCGCAGACGATGAGGTGGAGGCGCTGCACGAGCGGATCGAGGCGCGGGGCATCGAGCTCTCCGATGACTGCGGGCGGAGCGACACGGACCCCACGACCTACCAGCCCGCGGAGCTGGCCGGGGCCACGACCGACGCGCTGCAGCTCTTCCTGACCGAGCTGCGCCGCTATCCGTTGCTGAGCGCCGCGGAGGAGGTCGAGCTGGCCAAGCGGATCGGGCGGGGCGATCTCGAGGCCAAGGAGCGGATGATCCACTCCAACCTGCGACTGGTGGTCTCGATCGCCAAGAAGTACCAGGGGCAGGAGCTCTCCCTGCTCGACCTGATCCAGGAGGGGATCTTCGGCCTGATCCGCGCGGCGGAGAAGTTCGACTATCGCAAGGGCTTCAAGTTCTCGACCTACGCCACGTTCTGGATCCGCCAGGCCATCCAGCGCGGGCTGGCGAACAAGGCGCGCACGATCCGGATCCCGGTGCACATCGGCCAGCGCGAGCGCAAGATCGGGCGCGCGGAGCGCGACCTCGCGGTACGGCTCGGGCGCGACCCCTCCGACGCCGAGATCGCCGCCGAGGCCGAGCTTCCCGCCGAGCAGGTAGAGGAGGTCCGCGCGGCCGCGCGGACGGTGACGAGCCTCGACCGAGCGGTGGGCGACGACGGCGACACGGCATTCGGTGACCTGCTCCCCAGCGATGAGCCTCCGCTCGAGGAGGAGATCGAGGTCAGCCTCGCCAAGGAGGCCTTGCGGCGGACCGTCGCCGACCTGCCCGAGTCGGAGCGAAACGTCATCACGCTGCGGTACGGGATCGACGGTGGGGACCCCAACCCGCTGCGCGAGACGGGTCGCCGGCTCGGCCTCTCCGCCGACCGCGTGCGCCAGCTCGAGTCCCGCGCGCTCAGGCGGCTCGCCACCCGGCGCGAGATAGACGCCCTGCGCGATGCCGCTTAGCCTGGGGCCTGACGGGGTACGCCGCCACCATGGGTAAGAAGATCGTCATCCTCGTCTCGGAGCCGATCTCCGGCGATGTGCTCAAGGATGCCGTGGGCCGCGATAAGGCCGAGGAGGCCGAGGTGTTGGTCGTGGCTCCCGCGCTGAATGACAGCAAGGTCCGTTTCTGGGCCTCCGACCCGGATGGCTCGATCGAGCACGCCGAGGACGTCGCCGAGGAGACGGTCGAGCGCCTCGACGAGGCGGGCGTCGACGCCGCCGGGGGCACCGGCGAGTCAGACCCCCTGCTGGCCCTGCAGGACGCCCTGGCCACCTTCGACGCGGACGAGATCGTGCTCTGCACGCGGCTCGGCGGCGAGCTCAACTGGCTCGAGGAGGGCCTCGTGGAGGAGGTCAAGGCGCGTTTCGCCGACTGCGAGGTAACCCACCGCGAGATCGACTGAGCCGAGCTCAGGCGCTGCGTTCGCCCACGTCCATCGCGGGCTCACCCACGAGGGGCATCGGCACATCGGGCGTTCGGGCGATGCCGGCCGCCACCACGATCATCGGCAGCCCTGGCGTGAAGCGGTCGGGCCGGCCGCCGTGAGACCCGTCGGCCGCATGGAGCTCGGCTAGCTCGAGCATCCGTAGCACCGTCTTGCAGGTCCTCGCCTGGGGAGCTTCATCGCCCACCTCGCACGCCAGGGCCGCAAGCCCCAGCGTCTCCGTTGCCTCGAGTCCGTTCAACATCTGGCCTATTGAGGCAACGAGGAATGCGTAGACCCGGTCGAGCAGTGGGTCGCGGTCGAGCGATTCGGCTCCGGGGGCAGGGCCGGCGTCGGCAGGATCGCGGCCGGAGAGGATGCGGGCGAGCTTTCCGCCGAAGACGAGCTTCACCTGCTCCGCGGAGAGCCCCGCCTGAAGTGCGTAGCGCAGGTTCATGCAGGCGGCGAAGGCGGGGGTCCCGTAGGGGGCGTCGCTCGCGAACAGGATGTGGCGCGGTGGCACGAGTGCGTAGAGCGCCAGCAGGTCGCTGGCAGACCACCACGCGGTGTCGAAGAATAGGTTGGGGTGGTCGGCCACGGCCCTCCAGATCCACGCCAGGTCGCAGATGCCGGCGTGGGCCAGGATCAGCCGCAGGTCCGGGAACCGCTCGCAGATCTCGAGCGCGTGTCTGCCCAGGGCCGGGATCCCCCGCCCGGCGTGCACCAGCACCGGCAGCCTCCGCTCGTTGGCCAGCGCGAACACGTCGGCGAGCGCGGGCGTGCTCAACGCGAACTCCTCGGCGCGCGGGTGGAGCTTGATTCCGGCGGCGCCCTTCGCCAGCGTGCGCTCGGCCTCGGCCAGTGGATCGGCGCGCGGATTGAGGCGGCAGAAGGGCACCAGGAGCCCGTCTGAGCGCGCGGCCTCCGCGATGACCATGTCGTTGGCCTGGGGATAGCCGGCCGGCTCGTGCATCGGGAACACCACGCCGCGGGCATCTGCGGTCGCCAGCCCGTCCTTCAGCTCGAGCGCGCTGCACCTGAACTCGTCCGGATCGTTCTGCCCGATGTGCGTGTGTGCGTCGAACAACTCGATCCCCGGCAGCCCTTCGCGAAGCTGGACGAGCCAGGGCTGTATGAGCTCGTCGCCGAACATGCCGCCAGCGTATCCGCGCGCCATACTTGCCACGGATGGTGCAGCTGACCGCGGGCGAGCTGGAGGCCACGTTCGCCCCCGAGGTCGGGATGGTGGGATGCTCGCTGCGCCACCGTGGGCAGGAGCTGCTCGGCCAGCGGGGCGGCCTCGAGCAGTACCAACGGAGCGGCTCGAGCTTCGGCATCCCGCTGCTGCACCCGTGGGCCAACCGGCTCGAGGGCATGCGCTACGGCCAGGTGGAGCTTGACCCGTCGCGCTCGCCGATCCGCCAGGACGAGCACGGCCTGCCGATCCACGGGCTCCTGAGCGCCTCGCCCCACTGGAACGTGCTCTCCCGGGGGGACAGCCGCTTTTCCGCGCGTTTCTCCTTCGACCGTCCGGAGCTGCTCTGCGCCTTCCCCTACCCCCACGAGCTCGACGTGGCCGTGACGCTCACCGCCGAGGGCCTGGGCGTTAGCACGACGCTGCGCGCGACCGGGGTTCTCCCGGTGCCGGTGGCGTTCGGGTATCACCCCTACCTGAGCCTGCCGGGGGTCGCGCGTGAGAATTGGTGGGTCGAGATGCCTGTCACCGAGCGGGCGGTGCTCGATCGGCAGGGGATACCCACGGGTGCCGCCGATCCCGTCGCGTTCGAGCCGGGCCCCCTCGGGGAGCGGGCCTTCGACGATCTCTTCCCGGATATCGCGCCGGGGGCCCGCTTCGTGCTCGAGGGTGGGGGACGGCGGGTCGAGATCGTCTTCGAGGAGGGCTACCCGGTCGCCCAGGTGTTCGCACCCGAGGGTCAGGACTTCATCTGCTTCGAGCCGATGACCGCGCCGACGAATGCCCTCGTCACTGGCCTGGGGCTGCGCCGCGTGCACCCCGGCGCCGAGTTCGGCGCGCGCTTCTCGATCGCCGTGGCCGCATTGGCCTCCTGACGCGTCACTGAGCACGATCGGCGACCCGCCAGGTCACCTACGGAGCGGCGAAGGAATCGAACCTTCCAAGCGGGGGGCTGCCCCGCCCCAACGGCTTTGAAGGCCGCGCGGGCCACCAGACCCCTGCCGCTCCAGTGGCGATGCTAGATGGAGAGCGGCATGCTCACACCGGCACCCCGTGTTCGAGCGCTCCCTTCACGGCGGCGTCGACGGCATTCAGGCGGTAGAGCGCAAGCGCCTCGGGTGACCGGAAGCGCCTGCCGGGCAGGGCGTCAGGGCCATGGTGGCCCAGGATGCAGTGCGACAGCGCCAGGAGCTTGTCGCGCGGGAACCTCCCCAGCCGCGCCACGCGGTCGGCCACCAGCTGATGCCCGACGGCCAGATGGCCGAGCATCGCTCCCTCCTCGCTCAGCGCGATCTCGGCGCCGAGATCGAACTCACGCGTCTTGCCGGCGTCGTGCAGGATCGCCGCGGTGATCAGGAGGTCCGAGTTCAGCCGCGGGTGAAGCGCGCACGCCTCGAGCGCCAGGGTGGCGACGGCCACGGTGTGCTCGAGCAGTCCGCCGAGGTACGCGTGGTGCCCGCCGCGCGTGCATGGGGCACCGCGCAGCGCCGCCCGAAAGTCGGAGTCGGTCAGGAAGAGGTCCAGCAGCCGCCTGAAGTCCGCGTCGTAGACCTCCCGCGAGAGGTGCTCCAGAAAGCCGTCGAGCTCCTCGATGTCGCGGTAGGCGCTGGGAAGGAAGTCGGCGGGATCGAGACCGGTGCCCTCGGCACGGCGGATCCCCCGCACGTCCACCTGCAGCTCGTCACGGAAGCGCTCGACCAGTCCCGTGACCCGTACGAGGTCACCGCGGTCGAACTGCCCCGCCAGGAAGTCGGCGTTGCGAAACGCGCGCGCCGGGATCGCGCCGGTGCGATCCCGCAGTTCCAGCGCCAGATAGGCCGAGCCGCTGCGGGCGGTCAGGCGATCCTTGCGCGAGCAGGCGAAGACTCCATCCACCTCCCCACCCGCGCGGAGCTCGGCTACCGGCGTGCGCTGGGAGGCCGTGGTCGCCATCCACCCATCTTGGGCACCCGGCCGGACGCTCCTCCCGCGGAGTCACCGGCTCGCCCTCCGATACCGTGATGGACGTGAGCGACCTTGTCTGGAGCGAGCGTCCGAGCCTGCGCCGTCCGGTGCTTGTCGCGGCATTTCATGGCTGGAACGATGCCGGCGACGCCGCCTCGGCGGCGATCGACTTCATCCGCGCCCAGCACGAGCCGGTCGAGGTGGCCAGGATCGACCCCGAGGAGTTCATGGACTTCACCGCGGTGCGTCCGACGATCAAGCTGGTCGACGGCCGCACGCGGGAGATCGACTGGCCCGAAACCATTCTGTCCGTCGCGAAGGTCCCGGGAGCCGAGGGCGACCTGGTGATCCTGCAGGGAGTCGAGCCGGCGCTGCGCTGGCGGCGCTACAGCCAGGCGATCGTGGAGGCGGCCGGCGCGCTCGGTGTGCGGATGGTCATCACGCTCGGCGCCCTGCTCGCCGACGTCCCGCACACGCGGCCCGTGTCGGTCACGGGGATCGCCTCGGAGGCATCGCTGGTGGACCGGCTGGGCTTTGAGCCCACGAGCTACGAGGGCCCGACCGGCATCACCGGGGTCCTTCATCACGCATGTTCGGCGGCCGAGCTACCCTCGGTGAGCCTCTGGGCCTCGGTGCCCCACTACGTGGCCGCGGCACCCAACCCCAAGGTTGCCCTCGCCCTCGTGCGCGGATTCGAGGGGGCCGCCGGCGTGATGATCGACGCGGGTGAGCTCGAATCCGCCGCGGCGGACTACGAGCGGCAGGTCAGCGCCGCGGTGGCTACCGATCCTGAGGTGAAGGCCTTCGTCGAGCGGCTGGAGTCCGCGATGGATGAGGCGAGCGACGGGCTGCCGCCGGGGAACCTGCCTTCCGCGGACGCGATCGCGCGTGACTTCCAGCGCTTCCTGCGCCAGCGCGGACCCGAGGACAAGCTCTGAGCGCAGGGGCAGCGCCGCAGGCTACTTCTCCGCCGCGGGGCAGATGATCCGGTAGTCGCAGAAGGGGCAGATCTCGGCGGAGGGCGTGGGCTGGAACTCCTGACGCATGATCCCGTCCCCGATCGTTTCGATCGTGGTGCGCACCCGCTCGAGTTGCTCCTCGGAGTGCTCGACCGGCACCTTCTCGCCGGTCATCACGTAGAAGTAGCTCTGGGCGGAGGTCTCGAGCTTCCAGGACTCACGCGCGCCCATCTGGTAGACCGAGAGCTGCACGTCCTCCCGTAGCTGCTCCTCGGTCCTGGCCTTGCCGGTCTTGTAGTCGATCAGCTCGTAGGTGTCGTCGGGCAGGCGGTCCACCCGGTCCACCCGCCCGCGCACCAGGTGCGGGCCGAGCCGGAACGCGAAGCCTCGCTCGAACCAGACCGGCTCGCTCTCCTCATCGCGGACCCGCTCCCAGTAGCGCTCGAGTGCATCGAGGGCGCGCTCGCGGAACTGCAACTCGTCATCGGACTCGCCGAACCCGGCGCGCCGCCACGAGAGCTCGAAGAGGTCGAACAGCTCCTGCCGCGTGCCCCCCGTGTGCTGGTGGAAGCGCTCGAGCACCTGATGCAGAGCGATGCCGAACCGCTGGTTGATGGTGGGCTCCTGGGGGATCCGGAAGACGCGCGCGAACTTGTACTTCAGCGGGCAAATCCGGTAGGTCTCGATGTCGGACGCCGAGAGCATCAGCCCGTCACCGCGGCGGGGGATGAAGGGGTCGAGTGACGGCTCGGAGCCCGCCGCCCCCGAGGCCGGACGACGCTCGGGGTCCCGGCCGGCATCGCGCAGCCAGACGTCCAGCGCCGAGGCCTCCAGCACCTCCCGCTGCTCGGGCGTCGCACCCTGGGTGAGCAGCTGGTTCACCTCCGCGATCGCCTCGTCGAGGGCCTGTCCGGTCTTCGAGCGGTCGATCACGGCGGCCACCTTGACCAGCTCGAGGAAGCTCGCCACCGCATTCGACACGTCCACCGAGGTGTCGAGTCGCATCTCCCCGAGCCGCCCGCCCACCCGGGCAACGGTGTCAAGCAGCTCGTCGCGCATGATCCGGAACGTCGAGTGAAGGCCCTCGGCGGCCCCGAACAGCTCCTCCTCGATCGTCTCCTCTTCCGTGCCCGTGGCGGCGCACGCCTGCGCCACGAAGGGCGAGGGGCGCGCCGGCGCTCCCTCTGCGCCCTCGGCCCAGGCGAGCACCAGCCCCTCGCGGGCCCGCGTCATCACCACGTGCAGCAGCCGGCGCATCTGGGCGTCGGCATGGCCGGCGGGCGCAAGCCGCTCCTTCAGGAGCGCGTCGGGGACGCCATCGGTGGCCGCCCCCGGCTCCGTATCCGGCATCCCTGCAGAGAGGCCGAGGGCAAAGACGTGGTCGAACTCGTAACCCTTGAGGTCGTATGCGCCCATCACGCGCACGGCGGGGGTTACGAGCGGGGACTCCGCCTCGGCCTCCGGAAGCCCCGAGTCCGCGACGGCCTTCAGGTGGCGGGCGAAGTCGCGCGGGGTGGCCTGGGGCTCACGGCGCATAAAGGCGGTCGCCAGCTCCGGTAGCCTCGCGATGTTGCGCAGGCGCTCGACGGTGTCTGCCTGGGTGGCGAAGACCTGCTGGCGGCGTATCCCCACACGCTCGATCAGCCGCAGCACGAAGGCGTCCGGCCGGCGGTCCTCGAAAGCTCCCAGCGCGGCGCGGTAGAGGCGCAGGAAGGCCTGCGCGCGGTCGCGGCCCTCCGGGGAGAGCTGCGGCCCCTCGAGCGCCGCCGCCACCGCGGCCGGGATGTCCAGCTTGCGCCGTCGCGCAAGCTGGGTGAGGCGCGCGATGTCCACCGAGTGAAGGGCCACGGGAGGCCGCGAGAGCGCCCGCACGGCCGCGCCCGAGTCGCCCGGGTCTGCGAGCAGCCGAAGCCAGGCCAGCACGTCGCGCACCTCGGCGCGCGCGAAGAACGCCGCAGAGCCGGTGAGCCGGAAGGGCACCGCGCGCTCTTCGAGCGCTGCGCCGGCCACCGTCCCGTCGTCCTTCACCGATCGCACGACCACGGCGATCTCGTCAGGCGTTACGCCGGCAGCGATGAGCCGTTCGACCTCCGCCGCCACCGCTTGCGCCTGGGCCCGCTCCGAGGCACAGCGCCAGAAACGAACCTCGCCGCCCTCCCGGGCCGCGGAGAGACCTCCGTCGCCTTCCCCATCGAGGACTGCAGCGGCGACGGCGAGGACCCGGCGACGGCAGCGGCGACTCTCCTCCAGCGCCACCACCTCAGCCTCCGGGAATGCCTCCCGGAAGTCGTGGAGGTTCTTCTCCGAGGCACCCCGGAAGCGGTGGATGGACTGCCGCGGGTCGCCGGCGACCGTGATCTGACGCCCCTTCTCGCAGAGCAGCGCGAGCACCATTCCCTGGGCGAAGCTCGTGTCCTGGTGTTCGTCGACCAGCACGTGGCCGAAGCGGCTGGTGACGCGCTCGCGCACCTGAGGCTTCTCGTGCAACAGCCTGAACGCGCGCAGCAGGAGATCCCCGAAGTCGAGTGCCCCTCGCTCGGACAGGAGCCGGTCATGGTCTGCATACACGCCGGCGAACTCGACCTCGCGGGCCCCCCGGGCGCGCTCCGCGTCGTCTGCGTCGTGGGCTTCGGCCACCGTCCGCTCGGCGTGCGATCGGAGCTCCTGCGGGGAGATCATCTCCTCCTTCAGCCGGTCGATCCGCGACACGAAGCTCGCGAGGAGCGGCGCCGGGTTCCCGCGGATCTCGTGGTGGCGCAGCTGCAGCTCGGGGATCCGGTCCAGCAGCAGCGCCACGCGGTCGGCGGGCGTGACCGGCACGAACGCCGGGTCGAGCCCGGCCTCCAGCGCCTCGTCGCGCAGGAGACGCGCGCACAGTGAGTGGAAGGTGCCCGAGTAGAGCTCCTCGTAAGGTGGATCCACGAGCTCCTCCAGCGCTCCACGCATGCGGTTGGCAGCCTGCGACGAGAGGGCGATCGCCAGCACCGATTCAGCCTTCACCCCCTGCTCCACGAGCCAGCCGAACCGCCGGGTTAGCACGTGCGTCTTGCCCGTGCCGGCCCCTCCTACCACCATCAGCGGTCCCTCGGGGTGCGTGACCGCCGCGAGCTGCGAGGGGGTCAGACCGTCGATGGAGCTCGGCACCCGGCCCAGTGTATGGCCGGGGGGCTCGCGCCCCGCGGAGCGCCCCCGTGACTCTGTACCTACGCCTCCGCCTTAGGGCGCCTTCGGTCTTGCTCCGTTTGCCGATTTCGGTTGACGGGTATCTCCTATGGACTTCAAGGAAGAGGAGAAACGTTGCTCATCGGAGCCGTCATCGTCATCTGCATCGTGCTGTTGGTACTCGCCTTCGTGGCACCCCGGCTGTCGCGTCATCCCCAGCGCGGAGCGGACAAGACGCTGGGCGTCGGTCAGCGCGCCGGGGGCAAGCTGCCCGGGTTCCTCGGGCGCTTTGCACAGAAGCCGTTCCGATCATCGCGCAAGGCGACGAACAAGAGCGCGGCCGCAGGCCGCCGCGGCCGCGGCAAGCTGCCCAGGTAGCGTCGGATTTCGGACTACCGCGTCAGCGCCGGTAGCCGAAGGTCGTGGTGTAGGTGGCAGCTACGGGGGCGACGTTGGTGGGGGCGTGGAAGACCACCCCGATCCCGATCTCGCGGAAGCGCCGGTTCAAAATGTTGCGCCGGTGGCCGGGGCTGTTCATCCAGCCGATGACCGTTTCCCGCGGGGTGCTGCGGGCGCCTGTGCCCCAGGCCAGGTTCTCGCCCACCGCCCAGCTGCGGACGGCGCCCAGGTAGCCCGTCGAGGTGAGCCTGTCCACCACGTCGAGCCCGGTGGTGGAGACATGCTCAAAGTAGCGCTTCTGGACCATGTCCAGCGTGTGTGAGAGAGCGGCTCTGGAAAGACGGCCGTTCGTTCGCAGCGCACCCATCCTGCGCCGGGTGCGCTCGCGGTTGAGGAGGCAGACGGTCGACTTGGCAAGCACGGCTTCGGTCGCGTTGCCGGGCTTGGTATCGGCATTGGCACAGGCCGGGGCGGCGAGGGCGGAGCCGGGAGCGGCGAGCGCGGACCCGAGGGCGACCGCCAGGAGGAGGAGGTGCAGGGAGCGGGACCGCATACTTCCTTCTCGTAGGCGGGATCCCTCCCCTCGCCCGGGGACCGCCGGACCTGGACGTATGACCCACCCGAGCGCCGCGGGGCACAATTCGTCCCATGGCCGGCAAGCTGGACCGTTACCGCTCGATGCGCGACCTCGACGCGAGCCCCGAGCCGGAGGGCGTGGGCGAGCCTGCCCCTGACACCGAGGCGCCCCGCTTCGTCGTACAGGAGCACCACGCTCGCAGGCTCCACTGGGACCTGCGCCTCGAGCGCGACGGGGTGCTTGCCTCGTGGGCGTTGCCGCGGGGCATACCGGGCCATCCTGAGGAGAACCGGCTTGCGGTGCGAACCGAGGACCATCCAATCGAGTACCTGACCTTCGAGGGAGAGATCCCAGCGGGCACCTACGGCGCCGGCACGATGAAGGTGTGGGACAGCGGGTCCTACTCGGCTGAGAAGTTCCGTGAGGACGAGGTGATCGTGACCCTGCGGGGAGGGCGGGTCTCGGGCAAGTACGTCCTCTTCAGGACCCGCGGCAAGGACTGGATGATCCACCGGATGGACCCGCCGGCAGACCCGTCGCTCGAGCCGATGCCGGATGTGGTCGAGCCGATGCTGGCCCGGCTGGGCAAGCTGCCGCGCGAGGATGGCGCCTACGGCTTCGAGGTCAAGTGGGACGGCGTGCGAGCGATCGCGCACGCGGACGCCGGCCATCTGGGGCTCACCGGACGCAATGGCACGGACTTCACCCCGCGCTACCCGGAAGTGCGGGAGCTGGCCGGAAACCTCGGATCGCGCCGCCTGATCCTCGATGGCGAGGTAGTGGCCTTCGACTCCGACGGACGCCCGAGCTTCGAGCGCCTCCAGTCCAGGATGCACCTCGGCTCCGATGCGGCGGTCCGTCGGCGGATGGGGGAGATACCGGTGACATACGTCATCTTCGACCTGCTCTGGCTCGATGGCCATTCGACCTTGGCGCTGCCCTACCAAGACCGCCGCAAGCTGCTCGCCGAGCTTAGCCTGGCAGGCCCGAGCTGGCGCACCCCTGGCCACAGGGAGGGTGACGGCGCCGCTCTGCTCGCGGCGAGCGAGGAGCAGGGCCTCGAGGGGATCGTGGCAAAGCGGCTCGACTCCGCCTATGAGCCCGGGTGCCGCACGGGGGCCTGGCTCAAGATCAAGAATCACCTCACTCAGGAGGTCGTCGTCGGGGGATTCACGGCCGGCACCGGAGGTCGCGCGGCCAACCTCGGAGCACTGGCGGTGGGGATCCACGATCAAGAGGGCCGTTTGCGCTACGCCGGAAAGGTGGGCACGGGCTTCACGGAGGCCACGCTGGGCGTCCTGCACCGCGAGCTCGAGGCACTGCGGTCGCCGCAAAGCCCGTTCGAGGGTCGCCAGCCGCCCAAGGGGACGGTCTTCGTGGCGCCGCGGCTCGTCGCTCGCGTCGAGTTCCGTGAGTGGACCCGGAC
>JBPCJI010000011.1:0-2734 GCA_051005475.1 Thermoleophilaceae bacterium | reverse complement strand
GGGCCACACTATTGCCGAGCGGGAAGCGGGGAGCGGGGCCTGCGGCCTGTCACGCCGCTCCCGCGGGGCCAGCGCCAGATCGAACGCCTTCGTTGCGCCACCGCAACGGCGCTGTCGCAAATCCGTTGCACAGGACACGCCGCTGTCTCGTGCCAGAAGTTGTGATCTCACTTGTGGGTCTGGGAGACGCCAAAGTGGGATCAGAATCGACGATCGCGTGCTTGGCCGCAGATCAAGATCGCGTCTTCAGCCGGAGCCAGCTGCTCGCCGCCGGTGTGAGCTCGGACGCAATCAAGGGGAGACAGCGGTCGGGCCTACTGGTCGTCCTTCACCGGGGCGTGTACTCGCTCGGGACGCCGACGTGGAGGGGCCGCTTGCGCGCGGCGGTGCTCGCAGTCGACGGGTCCGTCCTGAGTCACCGAGCGGCCGGATCGATGCACGACCTGCGTGACGGACGGACAGCAGAGACCATCGACGTCACCACCTGCCGCTACGCGCACGCACGCGAGGGCATCGCCGTCCACCGGGTTCGCGCACTCCCTGCGGAGGAGATCGTCACGATCGACGGGATTCCGTGTACGTCCGTCGCCCGCACGCTCGTGGACCTTGCCGCGACCGAGCCGCGTCGCGTGGTCGAACAGGCCCTCGACGCGGCCGAGCTGCAACAGGTCTACGACGGAAGGGCGCTCAACGAGGCGATGCGTCGGAACCGCCCGGGCGCCGCCACACTGCGCACGATCGACGCCGAGCACTTCGCGGGAACGACCGTGACCCGAAACGATTTCGAGGAAGCTTTCCTGGCGCTCTGCCGACGGGGCGGACTCCCTCAACCCGCGATGAACGCGCCGCTCATCCTTCCGAGCGGATGCCCGATCGTCGACGCGCTCTGGCGCGACGCGCGCGTGGCCGTCGAGCTCGACGGGCGCGCCGCGCACCTACGGCGTAAATGCTTCGAGAGCGATCGGGTGCGCGACGTCGAGCTGACGGTCGCGGGCTTCCTACCTGCCCGCTTCACCTGGCGAACCGTCAATTGCGAGCCAGAGTGGGTCGGGCGGCAGCTACGGGCTCTGCTGCAGCGCGGCTACGCCCAGTGACGCTCAGGCGCGGGGAAAGAACTCTGGGACGTCGAGGTGGCCGATGCCCCCGTTGGAACCCACGCGGGGGCGCCGCGGGGCCCGCGTTACGCGCGGCTCGCGGTCGGACTCCTCGGGGACCGCCGCCTCGGGACGCCGCTCGCGGCGGGGGGCGGCGAGGCCTGCATAGCCGGTGGCGACGACCGTGATCCACACCTCGTCCTCGAGCTTCTCGTCGACCATGGCGCCGAAGATGATGTTGGCGTCGGGGTGGGCGGCCTCCGACACGGCCCGCGCCGCCTCGTTGACCTCCCAGAGCGACAGGTCGCGTCCGCCGGTGATCGACAGCAGGATCGACTGCGCTCCCTCCACGGAGGTCTCCAGCAGCGGGGACTCCACCGCGCGCTCGGCGGCCTCGATGGCCCGGTTCTCCCCGGAACCCATGCCGATGCCGAGCAGCGCGTTGCCTGCCTCGGACATGATCGTGCGTACGTCCGCGAAGTCGAGGTTGATGAGTCCCGGGAGCGTGATCAGGTCCGAGATGCCCTGCACGCCCTGGCGCAGCACGTCGTCCGCGACCCGGAATGCCTCGACCATCGACGTCTTCTTGTCGAGCACCGTGAGCAGCCGCGAGTTCGGGATCGTGATGAGCGTGTCCACCTCGGCGGCCAGCTCCTCGACACCGATGTCCGCCTGCGCCCCGCGGCGCACCCCTTCGAAGGCGAACGGCTTCGTCACGATCCCCACGGTCAGGGCACCCACCTCGTGCGCGAGCCGCGCGACGACGGGAGCCGCGCCGGTGCCCGTGCCTCCACCGGCCCCGGCGGTGATGAAGACCATGTCGGAGCCCTTGAGCAGCCCCTTGATCTCGTCGTGCTGCTCGAGCGCTGCCTGCCGGCCCAGCTCAGGGTTTGCCCCCGAGCCCAGACCGCGCGTGGAGTCACTCCCGATGTGCACACGGGTCGAGGCCTTCGACTGCTCCAGCGACTGAAGGTCGGTGTTCAGGGCGAGGAACTCCACGCCCTCGACCTGGGCCTCGATCATCCGGTTCACCGCGTTCACGCCGGCCCCGCCGACTCCGATCACACGCAGCACCGGGTCGTGGGTGAGCGGAGAGCTGGGCTGGTGGATCGGCTGGCGGTCCTCGACCGGGGGACCCTTGGACTCGGCCGGGCGCTCCATGATGTTCTCCGGGATGTCGGAGGAGAACACCGTGCGCAGGCGCTCCTCGGCCGAGGGCACGCCGTCGTAGCGCGAACTGGCCGGATGGGGTGCCTCGGGGGCTCCCGGGACGGGGGCAGGGGGCTCCTGCTTCTGGGCCGCAGGAACGGGCGCAGAGGGCCTCTGAGCCGCAGGCGCAGACGCAGCGGGCTCGGCAGGAGCAGCGGGAGCACTCGCGGCGGGCTCCGTGGCGGCGGGGGCCGCGCGCTCACGCCGGGTGTCCGGCGCCCGCTCGGGACGCACTTCGGCCCCGGCCGCACCTTCCTCGTCGGTCTTGCGGAATAGAGCCGCCAGCGGCCCCTCCCGCATGCTGGCCCGCTTACCGCTTTCCATTCGAGAGGACCTCCTTCGCGAGTTGGCGGTAGGCGAACGCGGCCTTGCCGTCAGGGTCGTACTTGAGCACGGACATTCCCTTCACGGGCGCCTCGGCGAAGCGCACG
>JBPCJI010000010.1:0-8214 GCA_051005475.1 Thermoleophilaceae bacterium | reverse complement strand
CGAAGGCCGAGATGCCGCGGTGGCCCGCCTCCTTGTCGGTCTTGGCGTAGACCGTGTAGTAGCTGGCGTGTGAGCCGTTGGTGATGAAGCACTTCGAGCCGTTGATGACGTACTTGTCGCCCTTCTTCACGGCGGTGGTCTTCATCCCCGAGACATCGGACCCGGCGTCGGGCTCGGTGAGGCAGAAGGAGGCGAGCTTGGGCTCCTCGGCGAGCATCCCGAGGTACTTCTGCTTGATCTCCTCCGAGCCGCCGATCCCGATCGGCGCGGCCGCGAGGCCGTTGCACATGATGGAGGTGCCTATCCCGGAGCAGCCCCAGCCGAGCTCCTCCTCGATCAGGCACCCCGTGAGGTAGTCGAGGCCCGGACCGCCGTAGGCCTCCGGGATGTGGTTGTTCATCAGGCCCACTTCCCAGGCCTTGTCGAGGACCTCTTGCGGCCAGACGGAGTCCTTGTCGTACTCCCAGGCGACCGGCCGAATCTCCTTCTCGGCGAAGTCGTGGGCGAGCTCCTTGATGTCCTTCTGCTCGTCGGTCAGCGTGAAATCGACCATGGGTGCTCCTCGCGGTCTTGCGGCGGCGCGGTTAGCGACCTGCGCGGCGCCTGATTGATCCGTCAGTCAAGTCGTGCCCACCAGGGTATCGCAAGCTCTTGCGCGACGCCAACCGGCGCGTCACCCTAAGGCGGTGGAGCCCTTCGGAACAGTGCTCATCGCGGTCGCCATCGTCTCGATCGTGGTCGCCTGCCTGAGCTACATCGGAAGCGGCGACATCTACCGGGGGCTCGGGAAGACGGGCCTGTCCCTCGACGAGCCTGCGCCCGGCCCCGTCCCTGGCAGCCCGGCTGCCCACGCCGAGGCCCGGGAGGAGGTCCGCCAGCTCGTCGTGGCAGGCAACGAGCGCCGGATGCGCCGCGGCGAAGAGCCGCTGGATGTCGAGTCCGAGGTTAACCGGCGGCTGAGGGATTTCGAGGTGTAGCCCCCCGCGATCGGGTATATCTAGCTCATGGCCGATAACCGTCGCTACGAGGTCGAGGAGCTGATGGTGCGTCCCGGCACCTACTTCAACCCACAGACCGAGGTGCTCGTGGTGGTCGACGACTCCTCGTCGATGGACAACGAGATCTTCAACCTCGAAGAGTTCGAGGGCGCGGACTGGGTGCTGATCTCCGACGAGTCGCCGGTGGACGAAGCCAAGCGCGACGAGCTGCTCGAGGGCTTCCAGGCCACCTACCACGGGGGAGACGGGCGCCAGACGCGCGCGATGGAAGACCCGGATGTCGCCGACGACGAGCTCGACATCCCCCCGGTCGACGACGAGGATGGCGTCTAACCCGCACCGCCCGTAGTCTCCGCCGCCGTGCGGCCGGTTCACTACCTGGGCATCTTCATCCCGATCGCCGTCGGGCTCGAGCTGGCCCACGCCTCTCCGGTCCTGGTCTTCACGGCGGCCGCGCTCGGCGTCATCCCCACCGCCGCGGTGATGGGCGAGGCCACCGAGCACCTGGCCGCCCAGACCGGCCCGGGCATCGGGGGCTTTCTCAACGTGACGTTCGGCAACGCGCCCGAGCTGATCATCGCCTTCTTCGCCCTCAAGGAGGGCTTGCAGGAGGTCGTGAAGGCGTCGATCGTGGGCTCGATCGTGGGCAACATCCTGCTGGTGCTCGGTGCCGCGATGCTGGTCGGTGGGCTCGGGCGCGAGAAGCAGAGCTTCAACCAGACCGGCGCCAACGCCCAGTCCTCGATGCTCCTGCTGGCGCTGACGGCGCTGATCCTGCCGGCCGTCTTCCAGCTCGTGCACGGGGGCGGCCTGCCGGTGGTGGGCGACGAGCGGGTGGACTTCGGATCGGACCTCGAAAAGCTCTCGCTCGGTGTGGCGCTCGTGCTGATGGCCACATACGCGGCCGGGCTCGTCTTCTCGCTCAAGACCCACCGCAAGACCTTCAACCCGTTCGAGGGCCAGGCGGCGGAGGACCACGGCGGGTGGTCGGTCAAGCGGTCGCTGATCATGCTCGCGGGCGCCGCGGTGCTCGTGGGCGTCATGAGTGAGGTGCTCGTGGGGTCGATCAGCGAGGCATCCAAGGAGATCGGCCTCTCCGAGTTCTTCGTCGGGGTGTTCGTGGTCGCGATCGTCGGAAACGCCGCCGAGCACTGGGTGGCCGTGCTCGTGGCCAAGAAGGACCAGATGGACCTGGCGGTGAGCATCGCGGTGGGATCGAGCGCCCAGATCGCCCTCTTCGTGGCCCCCGTCCTCGTGCTGCTGTCCTTTGTGATCGGGCCCAATCCGATGGCGCTCGTCTTCAACGGCTATGAGCTTGGCGGCCTGCTCTTCGCGGTGCTGATCGCGAACTTCGTCACCCAGGACGGAGAGTCGAACTGGTTCGAGGGCGTGCAGCTGCTGGCGCTCTACGCCGTGCTCGGACTCGTGTTTTACTTCGCCTAGCCTTCCATCTCCTGCTCGGTGCGCTTCGAGCGCTCCTCGCGCTTGCGCTCTGAGTCGGGGTCGCGGCTGTCGGCCACCAGCGAGGCGATGATGCCGCCCGCAAAGAGCAGCGCGATGATCGCCAGGCTCCCGACCGGCCCGATCTTCACGAAGTCCTCGATCAACAGCTTGACGCCCACGACCCCCAGCACGATCGCGATCGTCTCGTCCAGATAGCGAAAGCGCGCGATGAGCCCCTCCACGAGCACGAACAGCGCTCGCAGCCCGAGCAGCGCGAAGACGTTGCCCATCCAGATGAGGAACGGATCACGGGTGATCGCAAAGGCGGCGGGGATCGAATCGATCGCGAACGCGATGTCGGCGAACACGATCGCCACGAGGCAGAGGAAGAGCGGCGTGACGTAGCGGCGGCCGTCGTCCTTCACAAACCACTCCCCGCCGCGAAATTCGCCCGTCACCGGATAGAGACGCCGCACCAGGCGCACCATCAGGTTGCGGTCGGGATCGACGCCCTCGTCCACCCCCTGGAAGATGCGATAGGCGAGCACGAGCAGCGCCGCGCCCAGCAGGTAGACGACGACGTGGAACTGCTCGATCAGCGTTATGCCGCCGAGGATGAAGAGCCCGCGCAGCGCGAGCGCGCCCACTATGCCCCAGAAGAGCAGCCGGGCGCGGCGCTCTAGCGGCACCCCGAAGTACGCGAACAGGAGCAGGAAGACAAAGAGGTTGTCGAGCGAGAGGGAGCGCTCGATCAGGTAGACGGTGGTGTACAGGACCGCGTCCTCGCCCCCGCGCGTGGCGAGCACGGCCAGGGCGGCGAGCAGGCTGACCACGAGCCAGCCGATCGACCACACCGCGGCCTCCCGGAGCTCCGGCTCGCGGCCGCGGGCGAAGAACTTGAGGTCGAGCCAGAGGAAGACGATCAGCGCCAGAACCAGCGCGGCAGATGGCGCTATGTCTTGCAGGGCCATGAGGGGGCAAGGTACTCGGCGGGCGCGGTCGGGTGGCGGGCGCGGCCGGGTGGCGGGCTTTCCCGAACGGCTAGCGCAGCAGCTCCCGGCAGCGCGACAGAGCCCTCGTGTCCCCCGCCTCGGCCCTGTCGAGGCAGTCCGCGTAGCGGCTGAGGGCGTCCACCCCGGGGCCGGGGCCCGCTCCGGCCTCCGGCGCAGGCGATCCCGGCGGCGCTGCCCGCTCCCGCGGATCGACCGGGGGCGCGGGCGTCGTGCTCTGCCCCCCCGAGTCCTCGGTTCCGCCGGACCCCAGCACACCCAGGCCCCCGAGCGCGCTGAGTCCGGCGAGCTGCTTTGTCAGGTCGGCGATCGGCCGGGACCTCCCGGGCGCCCTGACCTGCTGCTCTCCGTCCAGGTCGATGAACTCGATCGAGAAGCGCAGCGAGCCGCCCGTCAACCCTCCTACACGCGGGCGATCCTCTTCCGGCACCCGGACCTCGAGCGTGGTGGAGAGCCGCCGGATGGCATCGTCGGCCTCGCCGACGTAGATGTCGAAGCTCGGGCTGCGCACGATCCCCCCCAGCCGGTCGATCTCCTGCCCGGACAGCGGGTCCGGCGTATCCGCCCGAGCGCCGCCGATCGCGTTGGCCGAGCGTTCCACGAGCCGGTTGAGGTCGCGAAACAGGCTGCGTGTGTCGAGCGTGCCCGAGACGTGCCGGGCTTTCACTCCGCCCACCTTCTCGACGCCCTCCTCCTTTGCGCCCACCACCCATTTGCGCGGATCCAACCCGAGCTCTCGAAGCGAGCCGTTCCTGCGCCCGCCTGCGCTGCCCAGCTCGCGATTGGCCCGCTGCACCTCGGCGCGGGGCTGTTCGTAGAACTGGCCACCGAACTTCACGAACGCCCGGTCGCCTGTGCGCAGAACGCCGAACTGGACCGTCTGGCCCGCCCCCTGGGCACCGATCTTCAGGTCGATGTCGAGCCGTGGCAATGCCCGCCCGCCACCGATGTAGGGGCCCGCCGCCTCGAGCCGGATCGGCCGCTCAAACCCCTTCAGGCCATCCAGCGAGAGCTGGGCCTCGATCTTCACGTCCGCTCGCTCGATCGGCTGCCGGAAGGCCCGGTCGAGCAAGGCCTCGACGTCGCCCTCGCTCTTCCCGCCCCCGCGCCCTGCGAGGAGGGCCGTGGACGCCACGACGAGCAGGACCAGCAGAAGGGCTGCGCCAAGCCGTCGAAGTGAGGATCGCGAAGAGATCGATTTCATGGCGCGGCGGGCAGGGCAAGCAGGGTAGCGGGGCGCCGCCGCGACCCGCAACTTCAAGCTCCCCGCTACGTTGACACCTGCGATGACCCCGCAAATCAAGAGATTCCTGCCGGCTGCGGTCGTGTCCGCCGTGCTTCTCTCGCCCACCCCCGCGGTCGGCGGCGAGGCGCGGTCGGTGGACGGTCACCGGGTCACCTCCAGCACAGCTTCCGGCGAGCGCTCCACCGACGCCTCCCGCAGGAAGAGGCGCGGCCCCACCCGCGGACAGAAGGCGGTCGACGGCGCCCTGCGCGGCGCGCTGCGCGCCCGCGGCATCTCGCGCGGCACCCTCAAGGACTACCGCCGCCTCTACGCCCGCGCCCGGTCGGTGCGGCGGAGGCTGCGCGGCGCCCGCGGTCGGGAGCTTGGCAGGGTGATCGCCACCCTCGAGGCGATAGCGATCCGCAGGCAACTCTCCTTTTCGCGGCTGCACCCGCTGTTCCTCATCCTGCGACGCAACACCGAGTACTGGCCCCGCAAGCCATTCCCGCGCAACCGCGATCGCGTGACCTTCCGCGGCAGCGAGCTGCTGTTCGAGTACTACCGCGGCAGCGGCCTGCAGATCCAGCCGCTGGCGAACTTCAAGAAGGCCAACCTGATGCACGGGGCGTGCGTGAGAAACACCGGCGAGGAGTGCCGCCGCGAGGGTCTGCGCCGCCTGCTCGCGGAGATCACGCGTGCCTCCTCGCGGCGCGGGGGCTTTCGCGCCTGGGAGTACTTCTTTGCCTTCGGAGGCGGCAGGCCACCGTGGGTGAGCGGAATGGCCCAGGCCACCGGCATCCAGGCGTTCGCACGCGCCTCGCAGCTGCTCGGTGACCCAAGCTACCTCGGCACCGCCCGTGAGGCCTTCAAGGCATTCGAGACCCCCCCTCCGACCGGCGTCGCGGCGCGCGGGCCGCTGGGGGGCATCCACTACCTCCAGTACTCCTTCGCGCCCCGCCTGTTCATCATCAACGCCTTCCTCCAGTCGCTGATCGGCCTCTACGACTTCGCCGAGATCACCGGTGACCCGACCGCCCGCCGGCTGTTCGAGGCGGCAGAGCCCGAGGCCCGCGCCGAGGTGCCGCGCAGCGACACCGGGGACTGGTCGACCTACTCCTTCGGAGGCCGCGAGTCCACCCGCGAATACCACGAGCTGCTGCGGGAGCTGCTGGCCTCGACCTGCAGCCGCCTGCGCACGGGCGTCTACTGCAACACGGCGACGCTGTTCGGCCGCTATGCCACCGAGCCGGCCGGACTCACCCTGCTCGGCCCGACGAGCGTGGTCACGGGCGGGGAGACGCGCGTGCGCTTCGCGCTCTCCAAGCTCTCGGCCGTGCAGCTCACGATCACGCGCGATGGCGAAACGGCGCTCGACGAGGTGCGCACGTTCCGCCGCGGCACCGGATCCTTTGCGTGGACACCGAAGTCTCCGGGCACCTACAGCGTGCGCCTGGCGGCCAAGGAGCTGCGCACCGGCGCCAACCTTCGCACGCAGCTCACAGGCGAGATCGAGTCGCTGCCCTGAGCCGGCCGGGCCCGGGATCCGGCCCTCTGGAGCTTACGATGCGCCGGTGGGCCCTCGGACGATCCTCTACACGGGCAAGGGCGGCGTAGGCAAGACCAGCGTCGCGGCCGCAACCGCACGTCGCTGCGCCGCCGCCGGCCGGCGCACGGTTGTGATCTCCACCGACCCGGCGCACAGCCTCTCGGACTCGCTGGGGACTCAGCTCACGGGCATCCCCACCCAGGTGGGCCCCGGCCTCTTCGGTCAGGAGGTCCAGGCACAGGAGGAGATCGAGCGCCACTGGGAGGCGGTCTCGGGATGGCTCGGCGAGCTGCTCGCCGACCGGGGGGTGGACCGTATCTCGGCGGAGGAGCTCACGGTGCCACCCGGCATGAACGAGCTGTTCTCGCTCCTCCAGATCAAGCAGCATCACGAGTCGGGAGAGTTCGACGTGATCGTGGTCGACTGCGCTCCGACGGGCGAGACGCTGCGGCTGCTGTCCTTCCCGGACGTGTGCACCTGGTGGCTCGAGCGCATCTTTCCATGGCAGAGCCGGTGGGTGGCGGCCGCGCGGCCGTTTGCGAAGAACGTGCTCGATCTGCCCCTGCCCACCGACGCGGCGCTCGAGGAGGTCGAGCGCCTCGTGCAAAACCTCGTGGCGATGAACAGGATCCTGCGTGACCCCGCCCTCACCTCGGTCCGGCTCGTCATGACCCCGGACCGGATGGTGGTGAAGGAGGCGATGCGGACCTTCACCTACCTCAACCTCTACGGCTACCTGACCGACGCCGTCGTGGTCAACCGCATCTTCCCCGAGGAGGCGGGCGAGGGCTACTTCGCCGGGTGGTGCGAGGTGCAGCGCGAGCAGATGGAGCTGGTCGGCTCGGCGTTTTCCCCGGTGCCCATCCTGACCGCCCCCTTTCTTCCTCAGGAGGTGCTCGGCGGCGAGATGCTCGACACGCTCGGCCAAGCGGTCTTCGGTGATCTGGCGGCGCACGACGTCCTTTACCAGGGGCTCTCGCAGGAGCTGTCATCCGGCAATGGACACGCGACCCTGAGGCTGGCACTCCCCTTCGCAGACAGGGGCGATATCGAGCTGAAGAAGATCGGGCTGGAGGTCATCGTCAGGGTGGCGGGCCAGAAGCGCACTATCATCCTGCCGCCGGCGATGGCGGCCTATGAGACGAGCGGCGCCCGCCTCAAGGACGGCGCCCTCGAGATCGTCTTCGAGCGGGCAGGCGATGGAGCCAAGACAAAGCACACCCACTGACAGATCGGGGCAAGGCCCGGACTGGGGCCAGTCTCGCCCTCCGGAGGAGGACCTCTACGCCGGAACCGGCGAGGAGTCGGGCGCCGGTGGCGACTGGAGCACCCGCTACGGAGGCCCCCCGCCCCCTCCGCCCCGATCCGGGCCCGATCTCTCGGCCCTCTTCATCCTGCTCGACGGACTGCGCCGAGCGGCGCCGGCGGAGCTCCAGGGCCGGCTCACCTCACTGATCCGCGAGGGCCTGCTCACCCTTCGCTCGCTGATCGACTGGTATCTCGAACGCCTGGATCGCAGACCACCGGAGCCCGAGGTCGAGCACATCCCGATCGACTAGGCGGCGCCGCTAGTCTTCGCCCAATGGCGGGCAAGTCCACGACCTGGGTGCTTACGGGCTCGCTGGAGAACTTCAGGGCCACACGCGAGGGCGGCTTCCGGCTGATCGGGGCAAAGGAGAAGCGGCGGCGGATCGCGGAGCGGATCGCGCCCGGCGACAAGATCATCTTCTACGTCACGGGCCTGCAGGCCTTCGGCGGTGTCGTGAGGGTGACCTCCGAGATGTTCGAGGAACGCGTGAAGGTATGGCCCGCCAAGCAGGGCAAGGTCGACGCCTACCCATGGCGCTTCCAGACCGCGCCGGTCGTGGTACTCGATGAGGAGAGCTTCGTGCCGGCCGTCGAGCTCGCCGGTGAGCTCGAACACGTGGCCAAGTGGCCGGCCGAGCACTGGCATCTTGCCTTCCAGGGTCAGCTACGGAGCGTTTCCAAGCG
>JBPCJI010000009.1:0-16566 GCA_051005475.1 Thermoleophilaceae bacterium | reverse complement strand
GCTGCCGGTCGAAGGACGAGGTGAAGGCCGTCCTGGCCGCCGAGTTCGGTGACGAGGTGCTCGCACTCCCGGGAGACGACGGCTTCGACCTCGCCGCCTACCTCGTTCCGGCTCTCGGGATCCTTCTGGCAGGTGGTGCCCTCGGAGCCTCCGCGCTCCGCTGGCGCCGTGGGCAGAGGTGCGATTGGAAACGCGATCCCCCGCTGGAGGAGGACGAGCCCGAGACGGCGGGCGGCCGCGCGCCCCGACCGCCGTCGGGCCCGGCGCCCGGAGGAGCGGTCGCCAAGCGGCTCGAATCCGACTTGGACAGGTACGACCTGTGATCGCCGCGACGGTGATGGCGGCCGGCGTGGACACCACCGTGGTGGCTGCGTTCGGCGTGGGCTTCATCTCGTTCGTCTCGCCGTGCGTGCTCCCGCTCGTGCCCGGCTACCTGTCGGCGATCTCGGGGCTCTCCTTCGCGGACATTCAGGAGGGAAGGAGTCGCAACAAGCTCATCGGCCCGGCGCTGCTCTTCTGCCTGTCCTTCACGGTGATGTTCATGGCCCTTGGGATGACTGCCACCGGACTCGGACGGACGCTTCAGGAGCACCGGCTGCTCCTCCGCCAGATCTCGGCGATCGTCCTGATCGTGATGGGCGTGCTGTTCATCGCCAGCCTGCTGGTCGGCCGGCTGAACCGCCAGTGGCGTCCGGACGGGCTCATGTCACGGGCCTCCGCGGGCGGCCCTATCCTTGCCGGGGTCGCCTTCGCGGTGGCGTGGCTGCCGTGCACGGGGCCCACCCTGAGCGCTGTCCTGACCGCGGCGGGCAACGAGAGCACGGTCGGACAGGGCGGAGTGCTGCTGGCCTTCTACGCACTTGGTCTGGCGGTGCCGTTCATGCTGAGCGCGCTGGCCTTTTCCCGGGTATCTGGCTTCTTCCGTTTCTTCCGGGACCACTACACGGTGATCACGGTGGTGTCAGGGATCGTGCTGATAGCGATGGGCGGGCTGCTCTACACGAACGAGCTGACGCGCCTCAACTCGGAGGCGCTCGGCTTGATGAACGACCTCGGGATCAACTTCTTCAGCGAGATCTGACTCGCCGCAGCGGGAGCGCCCCGGCCCGAGCGGCGGCTACATCTCCGCGGGCGCGGCCACCCCCAAGAGGTCCAGCGAGCGGGCGATCACCCGGCGTGTGGCCTCGCACATGGCGATACGCAATTCCTCATCCCCACCTTCCTCGGCGGCGCCGACGACCTTGCAGTCGCGGTAGAACGCCGAGAAGTCCTGGGCCACCTCGGTCACATACGTGGTCAAGCGGTGCGGAGCGCGCCGGTTCGCGGCATCCGAGATCTCCTCCGGGAACTCCAGCAGGCGCTGCACCAGGCGGCGGGAGGAGTGGTGAAGCTCCTCGGCGCTCCCCCCCACGTCGGCGGCGAGCGCTTCCCCCAGCCGTTGCTCGCCGGCCCTGCGCAGGACGCTGGCGATTCGCGCGTGGGCGTACTGCGCGTAGTAGACGGGGTTGTCCTGGCTCTGCCGGCGGGCCAGGTCGAGGTCCAGGTCGAGCGCGGTGTCGTGGCTGCGTTGGAGCAGGAACCACCGTGTGGCGTCCACGCCGATGTCCTCGATCAGGTCGTCGAGCGACACGAACTCTCCCCCGCGCTTGGACATCTGGGCCCGTTGCCCGCCCTCGAGCAGGTTCACGAGCTGCATGATCAACAGCTCGAGACCCTCGGGCTCGCCTCCGAGGGCCTCCCAGGCGGCGCGCATACGGGCGACGTAGCCGTGGTGGTCGGCCCCCCAGATGGCGATCACCCGCTCGTAGCCGCGCGTGCGCTTGTCCTCGTGGTAGGCGATGTCGGCGGCGAAGTAGGTGAGCTGGCCGCCCGAGCGCACGAGCACGCGGTCCTTGTCGTCCCCGAAGTCGGTCGTGCGCAGCCACACGGCGGCGTCGAGCGGGTACACGTGCCCCCGCTGCTCGAGGCGGTCGAGCACGGCGGCCACCGAACCCGACTCGTGCAGTGCGCGCTCGGAGGAGAAACGGTCCATGCGTACCCTGAAGCGCTCGAGCGAGGCGCGGATCTCCTCGAGCATGATCTCGACGCCCAGCGTGGCCAACTCGTTTGCGGCCATTGCGCCGCCCCCGGGAATGCGCTCGGCCACCTCGACCAGGTAGGCGCCCTGGTAGCCGTCCTCAGGCGGGGCCTCACCGTTTGCCCGCGCGCGGATCGAGGCCCCGAAGCGCTCGATCTGGGTCCCCCGGTCGTTTACGTAGTACTCCCGATCCACCTCGTTCCCGGTGAACTCGAGGATCCGGCAGAGCGAGTCGCCGTAGGCGGCGTGACGCCCGGCGGCCACGGTGATCGGGCCGGTGGGGTTGGCGCTCACGAACTCCACGTTCATCCGTTGTCCCGCGGAGCGCTCGCCGCCGCCGTAGGCCTCCCCGGCCTCCAGGGTGCGCGCGAGCGAGCGGGAGCACCACGCATCCGACATGAACAGGTTGAGGAACCCGGGGCCCGCGACCTCCGCGCTGCGCAGCGAATCGCCAAGGCGGGCGCCAAGCTCAGCCGCCAGCCGGTCCGCCACCTGGCGCGGCGGCTCACCCAGCATCGGCGCCAGCAACATGGCCGCGTTCGTCGAGTAGTCGCCGAACTCCGGCTTGGGCGGGCGCTCCAGGATCGGCGGCTCCACGGGCCCGCCCCCGCGCAGGGCCGAGGCGGCCGCCACCACCGCGGCACGGAGCTCGCTTACAGGATCGCTCATGCGCTCGCAACCTTACGTGCCCGGGCTCCACCCTCGCGCAAGCGACCGGGGGCCGAGAAAGGACCGCTGTCGGGGGTCAGCCGAGGTAGCGGATGGGTCGACCGGCCCGGGCCTTGCGGCTGTGAAGCAGGGTGCCGTCCGGGCTGCGCCACCGCAGCCGGTAGTGCAGCCGGGCCGCGCTCTTCCTTCGCAGCAGCACCTGGAAGTAGCCCGCCCGGCTGGTTCGCACGCGCATCGCGGCGGTGAACGGCCCACCCGGCTGTGGCGAGACCATGATGTCGGCGATTGTCGGGCCCCTCGCGGGGCGGACCTGGCCCCACACCTCGACCTCGTCCTCCCGCGAGCGCCGGGATACCACGAGCGGCAGCCGGTAGGCCTCCAGGGCGGGCTTGGCACTGCCATCCAGGTACCTCAGGCCCGTGGTGTAGACCTCCTGGGCGGGGTCTTCGTCGGGCACCGACGGGACGTCATAGAGCTCGAACTGGGAGGTCGCCTTGACCCGAGGGTCCGCGTAGTAGAGCCGGTCGGCCTCGTTGATCGCCGCTGCGTGACGCTTCGGCGAGAGGCCATACCTGGTATCCGGCGGATTGGTCTGAAAGCCGAACTCGGTGAGGTAGACCCCCCGGCCCGCCGGAATCCGTCCCAGCCGCGCCGCGCGGTCCATCACGCGGTGCACGCGCGGCACGTAGGACGCGGCCACCGAGTCGGGCGAGAAGGAGCGCGTGAACACGGTTCCGCCCGCGTGGTCGTTGTAGGGATGGATCGCCACCCCGCCGATCGGGAGGGTGCGCGGGCGCACACAGCCCTGGAGGCGCCGCATCCTGCCCCGGAACGGCCTGCCCTTCTCGTCCAGGCAGAGCGCCGCATTGAGGGTGTCGATCGGTGAGCTGATCGCGGCCGCCTCGCCGAACAGGACGTTGTTGCGTCGGGACGGATCGCTGATCGAAATGGCCTTCCAGCCCTCGAACCACAGTCGCCGGTAGCGCTTGGCGGCTGTGTCCACGGTGCGGCCGCCGATCCGCTCCAGCTGGGGAAAGAGGTAGTGCTCGAGGTTGGGCTCGTTCCACATCGAGTAGAGGATGACCGAGCCTCCGTGAGAGCCGGCTGCGCGGGCCCCGTAGCGCCGGGCCACGGCGTGGGCGAACTGCCCGAAGAGGACGGGGTCGGGCTTCCACATGCAGGAGAGGACGAGCAAGCGGTTGCCGGCCACGTGGTGCGGGCAGGCCTCCGGCTGCTCGGAGGCCCAGTAGGGCTGCGGGGGCGCCAGCGTCAGGAACACCTTGAGGCCCGCCCTGCGGGCACGGTCTATGAACGCGTCGTAGAAGCTCCAGTCATAGCCAGGGGAATCCGGGTTGCCGGGGTCAAACCCGGGCGGCATCTGGCGCGACTCCGGCTGGGGCGAGACCGACTTCCAGACCACGAAGGTGCGCACGACGTCCGCCCCCAGCGCCTTGGCCTCCGCCATCGCCTGCTCCGGATCGTGGTTGGAGATGCCGAGGAACGCAGCGTCGTCCTGCATGATCGAGAGCTGGCGCGTCGAGGCCGCCGCCGGCGGGGCGAGGGCCGCCGCGATCGCGAGCGCAGCCAGGAGCGGACGCAGCATCATCACCCCCGCAGCATTGCGGATCGTCCGCACGGGGGCGGCGGTCCTCAGTAGTGGTAGGGCTCGCGGGCCAGGATCTTGTGCCCGCGGTAGAGCTGCTCGAGCAGAACGACCCGCGCCAGCTGATGGGGCAGGGTCATCGGCCCGAGCGAAAGCCGCATGTCACAGCGGGAGAGATCGATCCCACGCGGGCCGCCGATCACGAAACAGAGGTCGAGACCGGCCTGTCGCCGCTCCTCGAGGAACCGGCTGAAGGCGAGCGAGCTCATCTCGTCTCCTTCGGCGGCGAGCAGGCAGACGAAGGCGCGCTCGGGGATCCGGCGTGGTACGCGCTCGTCCTCGCGGACCTCCTCCAGCTCGACCCGAGCGTGCCCGGCCAGCAGCTTCTTGTAGTGCTGGATGTCGTCGGCGTAGGGAGGCCTCAGCCGGCCCACGGCCAGCACGAGGATCCTCACGGGCGGGTTCCCACGGAGGCTGCGATACTAGACGCGTGCCCGAGGCAGACGCAGACCGCCACTTCGAAGACGCAGACCGCCACTTCGACATCCACGCCGACCCGGAGGTCATGGCCGGCCACTACGCGAACTTCGCGAACGTGAGCCACTCCGACTACGAGTTCACCGTGACCTTTGCCCGTGTGGACCATGAGGTCGAGGAGGAGGCGGTGCCCGGCGTCGTCGTCTCCCGGATGAACCTCTCCCCCCGCTTCATGCGTGAGCTGATCGACGCAATGGAGGACAATTTCTCCAAGTGGCAGACCCGGGAGGGCATCAAGAACCTCCCCGAGTTCGACGACGACACCCCCGGTAGCTCCTAGCGCCGTCCGGGCCCCCGGGAGTAGGCCTCCCCGTAACCGATCCGCTCGACCGTCGTCGGATGGGTGCCCAAGAGCTTGTGCAGCAGCGCCGGCGGGTCCGGCTGGGAGATGTTTCGCACGGCCAGACTGCGCTCGAGGTCGATGAAGGCGACGGGATCGTCGGTGAGCTCGAGGGCGAAGGCGTCGGCGCGGGCCTCGACCTGACGGGAGAGGACATTTCCCGCGCATGTGACCCCGAAGCTCACCAGGGCGAGTGAGAGCGCGACCGCCGGGATCACCGCCGGCCCGGGTCGGATCTTGCCCCCGAGCTCGTGCGTGCCCCCGGGGCCACCGGCGGCGAGCCGCTCGGCCAGGCGCTGCACGAGCAACGTGCCGGCAGGGGCGACGATCGCGATCCAGAGGATGCCCCGCGGCACGTCTGAGCCCTTCACGTGCCCGAGCTCGTGGGCCACGACGGAGCGCACCTGACGCTCGGGAAAGTCCTCGATGAGATTGTCGTACAGGACCACCCGTTTGGTATGGCCGAGTCCGCCCACGTAGGCGTTTATCCCCGTCGTCCGGCGGCTGGCATCGACGCGGAGGACCTCGCCCACGTCCACATCCGCGCGGTCGGCCAACTCGAGCACGTCCGAGCGCAGCTCGCCTCGTGGGAGCGGCTCGAATCTGTTGAAGAGCGGGTCGATGACGACCGGCGACAAATACAGCGTGAGCACGGCGAACCCCACCACCGCGCCGGCGGCGGGCAGCCACCAGCTGCGTGGAAAGCGCCTGATCAGGGCCAGGACGAGCGCCGCTCCGAGGGCCGAGACGACGGCCTCGATCGCGGCCGACTTCGCCACATCGCCCAACCACGGGCCGAGCGACTGGATGGAAAGGCCCACGTCGACCGCTCGCTCGTGACGCCAGAGGGCCAGCGGGAGTCCTACGACCACGAGCACGGTGGACAGGCCCGCCCCCGTGACCGCTGCGCCCCGCATCGGGTGCTCGGCGGCGCGCTCCAGCAGCCGGCGAGCTCTCCGTGGTGGGCGCAGCGCGATCAGGGCCAGCGTGGCCCCGCTCAAGGCGATCCCTCCCACGCCGAGCAGGCGCTGGGGGCCCCGGAACTCCTCCGCCCGCTCCAGCTCGGCGGGGCTGAAGTAGGCTTCCGCCTGAACCGCGGTGGGCTCGATCAGGCCGCCTCTGGGACGGAGGATGAGCGTCGCCGTCCCCGCGGCCACGACCGCCACCATGATCGCCACCGGCAAACGATGACCGACCGCGCCGCGCATACCACGGTGTCTCCCCCCGGGCAGACCAGGATGTCGCCGGGCTCTCAAGGCCCGGACAGTACCGGCGCTCCCGCGAAAATCGCGCTACTCACCGATGTGCACGGCAACCTGCCGGCCTTCGAGGCAGTGCTCGCCGACGTCGACTCATCATGTGTCGATGCGATCTGGTTCCTGGGCGATCTCGTGGGGTACGGGGCACAACCCGACGAGTGTGTGCAGCTGGCGGCAAGACGCTGCGACCTCTGCCTGGCGGGCAACCACGACCTGGGCGTGCTCGACCGCATCAACATCGGTGACTTCTCCCCGACCGCTGCGAAGGCGGCGCTCTGGACCCGCGAGCACTCGAGCGAGGAGACGCTGGCGTTCCTGGGCGGCCTCGAGCCCTCGCAGCTCGGGGGGCCGATCGGCGTGTACCACGCGAGCCCGCGCGACCCGATCTGGGAGTACGTGCTCTCGGCGCTGCAGGCCGAGGCATGCATGGACCTGATGCCTGACCGCGTCGGGGCCGTCGGCCACAGCCACGTGGCGCTACGCTTCACGCGTGCCAATGGCGAGGACGTCGTCGGCGAGCAGGTGGAGGGGGGCAGCACACTCGACCTCTCGCAGGGCGACTGGCTCGTGAACCCGGGGAGCGTGGGCCAGCCCCGCGACGGCGACCCTCGAGCGGCATGGATGCTGCTCGACGTGCAGGGCTGGACGGGCGAGTGGCGTCGTGTCGAGTACCCCATCGACGAGGCCGCCCGGGCGATCGTGGACGCGGGCCTCCCGCGCAGCATCGGAGAGCGGCTCTACCTCGGGCAGTGAGACCTCGGTCCAGACACCTCGCAACGCTCGCTGCAGCCGCGGCCGTGCTGCTGCCGGCGGGCTGTGGCTCCTCTGAGGATCCGAAGGGAGAGCCGCTGCCCGCAGAGGCGGTCGCAGAGCTCACACGGCGCCTCGACGAGGTGCAGCGGCGCTTTGACGACGGAACGAAGGAAGGCAATGCGGGTGCCTGCAAGGACATCGAGACCGATTCCTACAAGGGGATCGACGCGACCGTCGCAAACCTGCCCCAGGACGTGGACGACGATGTCCGCACCGCGCTCGAGGAGAGCCTCGCGAGGCTGAGGGAGCTCACCCGTGACGGCTGCTCGGGCGTAGAGGACACCCACACCGAGCCGGAGCCCACCCCGCCCCCCCAGACGATCCCGCAGGAGACGATCCCTCAGCAGACGGAGAAGCAGCCAAAGAAGGACGAGGAGCCCAAGCAGAAGAAACAGGACGAGGGGGCCGACGGCGGCACGCCGACTCCCGACGCGGGTACCGGCGGCCAGACCGTGCCGCTGCCGCCCGAGAACTGATGGCCGCTCCGAGCGAGATCATAGGGCGCTACCGGCTCGACGGTCGACTGGGCGCGGGGGGGATGTCGACGGTCTTCCTGGCCACCGATACCGTGCTCGAGCGGCCGGTGGCGGTGAAGCTGTTGGCCGAGCACCTGGCGGAGGACGCAGACTTCGTGGCACGCTTCCGGCGCGAGGCGCTCGCGGCCGCACGCCTGCAGCATCCGAACATCGTGCAGGTCTACGACTCGGGCGAGGACCCCGACTCGCACCGGCACTTCATCGTCATGGAGTACGTGGACGGCCCCTCGTGCGCAGACCTCCTGCGCGATCGCAAGCGGCTCGAGATCGACGAGGCCGTGGGGATCATCCGCGACGCCTGTCACGGACTCGACTACGCCCATCGCGCCCGCGTGGTGCATCGCGACGTGAAGCCGGGCAACCTGCTCCTGGCCCAGGAGACGGGATCGACCAAGCTCGCCGACTTTGGAATTGCCAAGGCCGCCGAGCAGACGAGCCTCACGCAGGTCGGCGCCGTTCTGGGCACCGCCGCCTACCTGTCCCCCGAGCAGGCGCGGGGCGATCAGGCGGGCGCGCCCTCCGACATCTACTCGCTCGGAGTCTGCGCCTACCAGTTCCTCACCGGGAGGCTGCCGCACGAGTACACCTCGCTCACCGAGCTCGCGCTCAAGCAGCTGGAGCAGCCCGTGGAGCCGGTCTCCGTCCACCGCCCCGAGGTGCCGCCGGAACTCGATCGGGCGATCTGCACCTGCCTGGAGCGAGAGCCGGGCGATCGTTACCACTCGACGGTCGAGATGGCGCGGGCCCTCGACGCCGGCCTGCAGGGTCGCGAGACCGAGGCCACCCGCAGGCTTGCCACCGGCGTGGGCCTGGAGGGCACCGACGCCACTCAGGCGCTGCGCACCCGGCGCGAAGCCTCGGTCGCGCCGCCCGCCCACCCGGCGCGGGCCCCGGCGAGAACGGCCGCGGGGGAGCCACGCCCTGCCCGCCCCGCGGCCAGGCGGTCCGCGCGCAAGCGGGGACTCGGGCGCTTCCTCGTGCTACTCGCGGCGCTGATGGCCGCGGCGGCCATCACGCTCGCCCTGATCAGCTCAGGCGACGACGGGGGCGGGGGCGGGGGGATCGCTCCGGTCGACCAAGGAGACGTTCAGCAGCAGGTCGACGAGCTCAAGCAGTTCCTGCGCGAGCACGGGCGCTAGGCGCCCGCGCCCTACGCAGTCTTCGGTGCTCGCTGCTAGCTCTGCTCCTCCCGCGTGCGGTTCTCGCCGCGGCCGGCGACCACTCGGTCACGCACACCGGAGTCGGTCCGCTCTGCGTGCCCGTTGCGCTCCTGCGCCGCATCCTCATCCGCATCGGGGTCGATCCGGTCGGCGTGCTCGTGGCGCTCCTGCGCCGCGTGCCGCTCCCGGCGTGCGAGCGCCGACTGCTCCTCGGCCTTCGCCTGCTCGCGTCGCGCCCGGGCGGAGCGCTCCTGTGCCTCGGCCTCCTGCGCGTCTGCACGAGAGGTGCGGATCTGCGCGTCCTCGCGGTGCCCACGTGCCTCCTCCCGGAGGCCTTCGTCGCGGCGGGCGCTCCTCTTCCGGCTCACGAGCATCAGGGCCGTGACCAGGACGAGCGCAAGGACAACCAGGACGATCAGCAATCCGGTATCCATCTTTTCCCTCCTCTTCCGTGAATAAGGTGCTTGTGTAATACCCGGCCCGGCTGAAGGAGAAACGTGCTCACGGGGATCCCCCACAGAGGACGCGGTCGCGGTAGGCATCGAACAGGCCGTCCGCGATCGCCCCGCGCACGCCGCGCATCAGCGCGGCCATGAACGTGAGGTTGTGGAGGGTGAGCAGTCGCGCGCCCGTCAGCTCTCGCCTTCGCGCCAGGTAGTGCAGATAGCCACGGGTGTGCTCGCGGCACGCCGGGCAGGCGCAGTTCTCGGCGATCGGAGCGCGGCTGCCTCGCACGTCTGCCTTCGTGAGGTCCAGCCGCCAGCGCCGCTCGGGATCCGCCACCAGGGCGGTCCCGTGACGGCCGAGGCGGGTCGGGGTCGCACAGTCGAAGAGGTCGATCCCCGCGGCCACGGCATGCAGGATGTCGTCGACGTCGCCTATGCCCAGGAGGTGGCGGGGCCGCTCGTCGGGCAGCCCTCGCAAGGAGAACCCCACCACCTCGCGCATCTGCTCCTTCTCCTGACCGAGGGAGCCGCCGATGGCCACACCGTCCACCGGCGCCCGCGCGACGTAGGCGGCGGACTCGGAGCGAAGGTCCTCGTGCACTCCGCCCTGGACGATTCCGAATACCGCCTGGCCTCGCGGGCCTCGCTCGGCGTGCCACGCCGTGCAGCGGTCGAGCCAGCGGTGCGTGCGCTCCATCGAGCGCTGGGTGTAATCACGGTCGGCGTGGAAGGGCGTGCACTCGTCGAAGGCCAGCGCGATGTCGGACCCGAGCGCCGCCTGGACCTCCATCGAGGTCTCCGGTCCCATGAACAGCTTCGAACCGTCGGAATAGGAGAGAAACGCCACCCCCTCCTCCCCGATCGAGAGGATCCGGCTCCTGGTCGCGCCGCGACGGCGCTTGATCTCCTCGGCCACCGACCCGTGGCCCATCGAGAACACCTGAAAGCCGCCGGAGTCGGTGATGATCGCCCGGGGCCAGCCCATGAAGTCGTGCAGGCCTCCCATCTGCTCGACGTAGGCATGGCCGGGCTAGATGAAGAGGTGGAAGGTGTTGCCCGGCACCATCTCGAAGCCGAGCTCGGCCACCTCGACGGCTGCCAGCCCGCGAACGGAGCCGTTCGAGGCCAGCGGCACGAACGCGGGAGTGCGCACGCCTCCGTGAGCGAGATGCCGAACGCCAGCGCGGGCGGACCCGTCGCGGGCGTCGATCTCGAAGAGCGTGTCGGCCACCGGGGGAGCCTACGCGTGGGCTCCCCCGGCCGGCCGGTAGCTCTCGCCCTTCTCCTCGGCGGCGGCCTTCTCCTCGGCCGCGCCCTCCACAGCCGGCTGGGCGCCCCCGTTCACGCCGATGGCGACCCGGCGGTTGCTCCCCCAGTATAAAACCTAAGTCTCCGTCTATCAAGTTTTTTGGGGCGGCAGCAGCGACCGGCCGGTCATCTGCGCCGGCTGCTCAGCCCCCAGCAACGCGAGCACGGTGGGAGCGACGTCCGCCAGGACGCCCTCGTCGTGGAGAGGGCCGTCACCCGCGGTCAGGATGATCGGGACGGGGTTGAGCGAATGGGCCGTGTTGGGGCTGCCATCGGGCTCCAGCATGTGGTCCGCGTTGCCGTGATCGGCGGTCACGATGCAGGCGCCGCCCTCGGCGTGCACCGCCTCCACCACCCGACCCAGGCAGCGGTCCACGGTCTGGACAGCCTCCACGGCGGCAGAGATGACACCGGTGTGGCCCACCATGTCGGCGTTGGCGAAGTTGATCACCCCGAAGCCGTAGGAGCCATCCGCCCAGCGCTCGACGAACGCGTCGGTGACCTCGACGGCGCTCATGGCGGGCTTCTCGTCATATGTTGGCACGTCCCTCGGGGAGGCCACCAGGCAGCGGTCCTCACCGGCATATGGCGTCTCCTCACCACCGTTGAAGAAGTACGTCACGTGCGCGTACTTCTCGGTCTCCGCCATGTGCAGCTGGGCGGTGACTCGAGCCTCCAGGACGCTCGCCAGCGTGGTCTGAGGGCGCTCCGGTGGGAACGCGACGGGGTAGCTCCAGTCGTCCTGATATTGGGTGAGGGTGGAAAAAATCACGGCCGGAGCGGTGCCCCGATCGAACTCGAGCAGGTCCGGCTCGCCCAAGGCGCGGGTGAGCTGGCGCGCGCGATCGGGGCGGAAGTTGAGGAACAGCACGGGGTCGCCCTCCCGGATGCAGCCCTCGCCTCCGACGAGCGTCGGCTTCACGAACTCGTCGGTCTCACCCCGAGCGTAGGCGGCGCGCACCGCGGCCTCGCCCGTCGCCGCGGGCTCGCCGCCGGCGAGCCCGTGAACGATGGCGTCGTAGGCGAGCTTCGTGCGCTCCCAGTGGCGGTCGCGGTCCATCGCCCAGTAGCGCCCCGTGACGCTCCCCACGCGACCGGCCCCCCCTGCCAGCCACCGCTCGACCTCGGCGAGGAAGTCCGCGCCCGAGTCCGGCGGCGTGTCGCGCCCGTCGGTGAAGGCGTGTAGCACGAGGTCGGGCACCCCCTCGCGCCGCGCCAGCTCGATGCAGGCGCGCAGGTGTCCCATGCTCGCGTGCACCCCGCCACCGGAGACCAGGCCGAGGAGGTGGAGACGGCCCGCCTCGCGACCGGCCGCGCAGGCGGCGCGCAGGGCGGGGTTGGCGGCAAACGAGCCGTCCTCGACCGCGTCGTCGATGCGAGTGAGGTCCTGGTAAACGACCTGGCCCGCCCCGAGGTTGAGGTGGCCCACCTCCGAATTGCCCATCTGTCCGGGCGGCAGGCCGACGGCGCGGCCGTGGGTGGTGAGCGTGGCGTGTGGATAGCCCTCCCAAAGCTCGTCGAACACCGGCGTGCTCGCCAGCTCCACCGCGTTGCCGGGGCCCGCAGGAGCGAGCGCCCATCCGTCGAGGATCACCAGGCAACCCGCGGGGGCCGGGGGTGCCCCGGGCCTTGCTGGGAGGGTCAGCCCGCTGCGGCGATGATGCGGGCGAAGTCCTCTGGGTCGAGGCTGGCACCGCCCACCAGGGCGCCGTCCACGTCCGTCTGGGCCAGGATCTCGGCGGCGTTGTCAGGCTTCACGCTTCCGCCGTAGAGGACCCGGATCGCCTGCGCGGCCTTCTCCGAGCGCCCGCCCACCAGCGCGCGGACGAAGGCAATCGCCTCCTGCGCCTGCTCGGGGCTCGCGACCTGCCCGCTGCCGATCGCCCAGATCGGCTCGTAGGCGATGACCACGTCCGCCAGGCGCTCGTCGGGGAGCTCCTGTAGGGCCTCGCCCACCTGGTGGCGCAGCTTTCGCTCCATGTCGCCCGCCTCGCGCTCCTCCTCGGTCTCGCCGACGCAGAGGATCGGCTTGAGCCCGGCGGCGAGCGCCACCGGCAGCTTCTCCTGCAGGGCCCGGTCGCTCTCCCCGTAGTGCGCCCGGCGCTCGGAGTGACCGAGCACGACCCCTTCGACGCCAAGCTCGAGGAGCATCGGCGCCGAGATCTCCCCCGTAAAGGCGCCCGATTCCTCCGCGCTCATGTTCTGTGCGCAGACCACGACCTCCGCATCCGCAACCGCCTCCACGCACACATCAAGCGCGGTGAAGGGCACGCACAGCCCGACCTCGGCCGGGCGGCGCGAGGCATCGGGCAGCAGAGCGAGCAGCTTCTCGCAGTACTCCGCCGCCTGGGCGCGCGTGCCCCACAGCTTCCAGTTTCCCGCGATGTAGGGCGTGCGCTCAGGCATCGTCGAGGGCATCGAGGCCCGGAAGGGGCTTGCCCTCCAGCAGTTCGAGGGCAGCACCGCCGCCGGTGGACATGTGGGTCACCTGGTCGGCGAGCCCGAACGAGGCCAGCGCCGCCGCCGAGTCGCCGCCTCCCACGACCGTCGTCCCGGAGGCGGCCGCAACCGCCTCGGCCACCGCGCGGGTGCCCGACGCAAACGGCTCCATCTCGAAGGCTCCCATCGGTCCATTCCAGAACACCGTGCCGGCCTTCCCGATCTCCTCGGAGTAGGCCTCCACCGTGCGGGGGCCCACGTCGAGCCCCATCCAGCCCTCGGGCACCTCGGTGCCATCGAGCTCGCGGCGCTCGGTGTCGGCGTCGAACTCCTCGCCCAGGACCAGATCGACGGGGAGCAGCAGCCGGCAGTCCGAGCTCTCCGCCTTCTCGAGCGCGCTGCGGGCGAGCTCGATGCCCTCCTCCTCGACCAGCGAGTCGCCGGTGGGCTTGTCCTGGGCGCGGAAGAAGCTGAAGCACATCGCGCCGCCGATCAGAATCGCGTCAGCCACGTCGAGGAAACGGTCGATCAGGGCCACCTTGTCCGACACCTTCGCGCCGCCCAGGATCACGACGAGCGGACGCTCGGGCTCCTCGACGATCTTCCGCAACGTGACCACCTCGCGCTCCAGCAGCAGCCCGGCCGCCGAGGGCAGGTGCTCCGCCACGCCGGCGCTGCTGGCATGAGCGCGGTGGGCCGCCCCGAAGGCATCGTTCACGTAAAAGTCCGCCAGGGACGCGAGGTCCCGCGAGAGTTCGGCATCGTTCTCGGTCTCCCCCGCCTCCCAGCGGGTGTTCTCCAGCATGAGCATGCCGCCCGGCTCGAGTGCCTCCGCGGCCGCTCGAACCTCCTCGCCCACGACCTCGTCAGCCTGCGTGACGGGCGCGTCGATCAGCTCCGCGAGGCGCTCCGATGCCGGCCTCAGCGAGGTCTCCGGCTCGCGTTCCTTGGGGCGCCCCAGGTGAGAGCACAGGACGAGCCGGGCACCTTGCTCGCGCAGCAGCTCGAGGGTGGGCAGAGCGGCCTTGATGCGCGCGTCGTCGGTGACCCGCCCCTCGTCGAGCGGCACGTTGAAGTCCACCCGCACGAGCACCCGCTCGCCACCCTGGAGGTCCAGGTCCCGGACGCTGCGCTTGCCGAGCTTCACCAGGCGGTTGCGGCGGTAGCGGCCGGCGTCATGCGGCGGGCTGCCCGAGGCCGACGAGCACCCGCTCGGCCAGGTCGACGCAGCGGTTGGAGTAGCCCCACTCGTTGTCGTACCAGGTCACGATCTTCACCAGCCGCTTCTCCATCACCACCGTGAGCTGGGAGTCGAAGATCGACGAGTAGGCGGACCTGGAGATGTCGCTCGAGACGATCGGGTCCTCGGTGTACTGCAGGATCCCCTCGAGCGCCCCGGCGTCCGCCTTCTGCGCGACGGCCTCGTTTACCTCCTCCGCCGTCACGTCGCGAGAGGCCAGAAAGACGAGGTCCACCATCGAGCCCACCGGCACGGGAGCCCGGACGGCGATCCCATTCAGCTTGCCGTCGAGCTCGGGCATTACCACCCCCATCGCCTTGGCCGCGCCCGTCGAGGTGGGCACCAGGTTGATCGCGGCAGCCCGCGCCCGCCGCAGGTCCTTGTGGGGACCGTCCTGCAGCTGCTGGTCGGCGGTGTATGCGTGGATCGTGGTCATGATCCCCGACTCGATCCCGATCGCGTCGTGAAGGACGCGCGCGACGGGGCCCAGGCAGTTCGTGGTGCAGGAGGCGGCCGAGACGACGTCGTGCTTGTCCTTGTCGTAGGCGTCGTCGTTAACGCCGAGGACGACGGTCACGTCGGGCTCGGTCGCGGGTGCGGAGATGATCACCTTTTGCGCGCCGGCGCTGAGGTGCTTCGCGGCGCTCTCGCGGTCGGTGAACAGTCCGGTCGCCTCGATCACGACCTCGGCGCCCACCTCGCCCCAGGGGAGCTCACCTGGATCCCGCTCCGCGAACACGCGCAGCTCGTCGCCATCCACCACCAGGCCGTTCTCGGTGGCCTCGACCGTGCCTGGGAAGGGGCCGAGGATCGAGTCGTACTTGAGCAGGTGGGCGAGCGTCTCATTGTCGGTGATGTCGTTGAGGCCGACCCAGTCGATGTCGGCGCCGCGCTCGTGAGCGGCACGGAACACATTGCGACCGATACGGCCAAAGCCATTGATGCCGGCCCTCACGGCCATTGAACGTCCTTTCGGCGGGGTGTGCTTGCGGGCTACCCGGAATCTATCGCCTCAAGCCCAAGGGGTGGCGGGTCGAGCCCGGGGGCGGTCGCGGGGACGGCCGGTCAGGCGCGCCGGGTCGGCTTGGCGATGTCCCGGTGCACGACATCCACGAGGAGGTTTCCGCGCTCGCCGTACTCGCGCGAGAGGCGCTCGGAGATCACCACCGATCGGTGGCGCCCACCGGTGCAGCCGATCCCGATCGTCAGGTGGGCCTTCCCCTCCGCCTCGTACTGGGGAAGCAGGTAGTCCAGCAACGGGATCAGGTGCCCGTAGAACTCGTCGATCCCCGCCGACGCCTCCACGTAGTCCCGCACCGGGGCGTCGAGGCCCGTGAGCTCGCGCAGCTCGGACTCGTAGTGCGGGTTGGGCAGAAAGCGGACGTCGAACAGGAGATCGGCGTCGCGCGGAGCCCCGTGCTTGAAGCCGTAGGTGAGGAAGGTCACGGCGAGCTTGCCCACGCTGCCGCGGGGGAGCATCTTGTCGGCCACCACCTTGCGCAGCCGGCTGGCGCTCAGGTCAGTGGTGTCGATGCTCACGTCCGCGCGCTCGCGCAGTGGCTCGAGCAGCCGCTGCTCGGCCCGTATCGCCCGGACCACCGAGCCCCCCGCCGGGTCTCCGTTGCCCGCGGCGCCCTCGGCCAGGGGGTGACGGCGGCGGGTCTCCTTGTAGCGGTCGACCAGCACCTCCTCGGTGGCCGCGAGGTAGAGCAGTCGGTGAGGGGTGCCGCGCTCGACAAGCTCGTCGAGCACCCTGACGAGGTTCTCGAAGAACAGGCCGCCGCGCACGTCGGACACCACGGCCGCGTTCTCCACCTTTGACCCCTCGTGCTCGAACAGCTCCGCGGGCTGGGCGATCATCTCGGGCGGCAGGTTGTCCACGCAGAAGTAGCCGGCGTCCTCGAAACACGCCATCGCCTGCGACTTGCCGGCGCCCGAGAATCCGGTGATCACCACGAAGTCCCGCATCCGGTGTGGTTGTACCCGCTGCGTCGGAGGTCCTCTAGTGTCCTGAGTCGGAAGTTCCGTTTCAGCTTCCCGAGTGGCTGGGTGAGGCTGACGACGCACGCGGGATGAGTCGATGCCGAAGCATCGGCGATTCCCGTGGGTGGCGTCAGGCACGCCCAGACGCCGGGAAGG
>JBPCJI010000008.1:0-9733 GCA_051005475.1 Thermoleophilaceae bacterium | reverse complement strand
CATGTGTTCGTAGAGTACCGGGTCGGCGGACGGAACCGGGCGGGCAGCGCGCCGCCGCTATGATCAGCCACCGCTACGCGCCTGTGGCGGAATTGGTAGACGCGCAAGGTTGAGGGCCTTGTGGACCGTATGGTCCGTGGGAGTTCGAGTCTCCCTGGGCGCACTGCAAGGCTGCCATCCCCGGCCGCCAGACCGGATTTCGAGCGCGACCATACGCGGCGCATGCTAGCATTTGGATCGTATGGGCGTGCTCGTCCAGATTCGCGACGTCCCGGTTACCGTGCACCGCACGCTCAAGGCTCGCGCCGCGCTGGCGGGCACGTCGTTGTCGGAGTACCTGCGGCAGGAGCTCGACGAGATCGCCCGCCGCCCGAGCCGCGAGGAACTGCTGGCGCGGGTACTCGAGCGCGAGCCCGGTGCTGAAGGCGGAGAGTCGGCCGCAGAGACCGTGCGCGCGCTTCGCGAGTCGCGCTGAGGTCACACCATGCTCGTCGTTGACGCCTCGGCGCTCGTTGAGCTTCTGCTCGGGCTCCCACGCGCCGAAGCGGTGGCGGCCGAGCTACGCTCCGCCGGCCCCGGACTACACGCCCCCGACCTACTGGACCTCGAGATCGTGAGCGCGTTACGGCGCCGGGAGGCCGCCGGGCTCGTGACGGGAGCGCGTTGCGAAGAGGGGCTCGAGGATCTCGATGACCTGAGCCTCGCCCGGCATTCCTCTCGTGTGCTGGCGCGGCGTGCGTGGCGCCTGCGCGACAACTTCACGCCCTACGACGGCGTCTATGTAGCGCTCGCCGAGGCGCTCGACTGTCCGCTGCTGACGACGGACAAGCCGCTCGGCAGGGCGATCCAGACCCACACGAGCGTACGGGCACAAACGCTCTGAGCCCGGTGTCCGAGCCTTTCAGCCGCCTGTGTGACGGTCGTCTCCGCGGAGACCCCGCACAGCCCGGCGGCGCGAAGTCTCCGCTCGCAAGGCGGCTGACCCGTATGGCTCAGAGACCCGTTGCTTGACATACCCCCTAGGGGTATCTACACTTTCGTCTCGACACCGATCCCCAAGCCGTACAGGCAACCCGTAGGAGGACCGTCATGGGAGCTACCCCACCTCACCAGGATCACCATCACCCGATGCCCACCTCGGGCAGCGCGCTCAACTCCGTAGCGTTCAGCGCCACGCTGCACTGCCTCACCGGATGCGCCATCGGCGAGGTGCTGGGGATGATCATCGGGACCGCGCTCGGCTTCTCCGACCTGGGGACGATCGCGCTGGCGGTCGCACTGGCGTTTCTCTTCGGCTACGGCCTGACGAGCCTTCCGCTGCTCCGCGCGGGCTTCACCCTCGCCGTGGTGGTGCCGATCGCCCTGGCCACCGACACCTTTTCCATCACGGTGATGGAGATCGTCGATAACGCCATCATGCTCGCGGTCCCTGGCGCGATGGAGGCCGGGGCTGGGGACGTGCTCTTCTGGGGGGCGCTGTCGGTCGCCCTGGTCGTGGCGGGCGTGATCGCCTACCCCGTCAACCGCTGGCTGATCACCCGCGGCAAGGGCCACGCCGTGCTGCACGAGACTGGGATCCACGGCGGTCCCCCGACGAGGGTCGTGGCGGCGATCGCCGTGGCCGCGGCCGTTTTCGGCACCACGGTGCTGGTCGCGGAGGCGCTCAGCTCCGACGGCGAGGGCCACGATGGCGGTCACCCGACGGAGAGGGCACCCGATCGCAGCCCCGAGGGCCACGGAGGCGGCGTGGAGGACGCACGGCGGGGATGAGCGGCGTCCCCGGTCACAGCTGGGCGGGGGGCTATCGGGCCGGCCGGGGCGGTTCGGCGTCCCCGCCCGGGCGGCGGGCGATCGCCACCACGTCGACCACGGCCCGGCGTCCCTCCTTGCCCTCCCCCTCGTAGGCCACCGATTCGCAGCGGACCAGGTCGAGCCCGCCGAGCGCGCCTCGCAGGCGCTCCACCGTGAGTAGCCGGCCCGCATCCGGGGGGCCCCGGCGCCCGTGCTCGGCGAGATCGACGCCCACCGTGAACAGGTGGCCGCCGGGCACCAGCATCTCCCCCGCGCGCATGAACATCTCCGCGCGGTCATCGGGCCTGGGATGCATGAAGGCCATTACCACGAGGTCGAAGCGGCCGGCCGGGGTGTACTCGCGCCAGGCCGCCACGACGCACTCGAGCTCGACTCCCTCTTCCGCCGCGCGCGTGCCTGCCCGCGCAAGGCCCACGTCGGACACGTCGAGCGCGGTTACACGCCACCCGGCCTGCGCCAGGAAGATCGCGTTGCGGCCCTCGCCGGCGCCGATATCGAGCGCGCGGCCGGGCGCAAGCCCGCCGACGAAGTCGGCCAGCAGGGTGTTCGGGTTCAGCGACCAGAGTCGCTCGACATCCTCGTAGCGGGCATTCCAGAACGCCGACCCGGGTTCGGGCTCATTCGCGCCCAACTAGCGACCCCCGGCCGGCGCCGGACCAGGGTGCCCAGCGTGCTCTGCGCGAAGCAGCTCCGCCGCTTCGTGTAGGGCGCCGAGCTTGGCGCCGGCGAGCTCGGTGCTGTTCACGGGTCGCTCTGCGAACGTCCCGAAGCCACAGTCCGGGTTGAGGAAGACCTTCTCCGGGCTCCGGTGGGACAGCAGCTCGCGAACCCGGCCGACGATATCGGCCGGATCTTCAACCACCGCCGAGCGAGGGTCGCAGACCCCGAGCCCGATCTCGAGCTCCGGCGGGAGCTCCGCCAGCGCCTCGAGGCTTCCGGCGCGCTCGGTCGCGTACTCGAGCACGAGCTGGTCCACCCGCATCCGGGCGAGGTAGGGCACGAGCGGGTCGTAGGCGCCCCGCAGAAGGACCTCGTCACGCCGGCTCCAGTTGCCGCGGCAGACGTGCAGGCCGGTGCGCACGTGTCCGAACCCCTCGACCACGCGGTTGACCAGCTCGACGGCGAACTCGAGCTCCTCCTCGGGGCTTGCCTTCTCCGACAGAGCGGCGCACATGAACGAATGCGTCTCGTGAGGACCGGCGAAGGCGACCTCGGTGAGCACGGGCTCGTCGAGCTGGACGAAGTCCGCGCCGGCCTCGATCGCGTCGGCCAGCTCCGCGCGCAGCAGCGCCACGACGTCGTCGCCGAGCGACTCCTTCGTGGGGTAGTGCTCCTCGGACAGGGCCTTCACCCACATCGAGCGCGTGAGCAGGTAAGGCCCCGGGAGGGCCACCTTCACCGGCCCGTCGGTGTGCGCTCGCACGAAGCGCACCTCCTCCGCGGCCAGCGGCTTGCGACGGCGCAGCGGCCCGTCCACGACGGGATTGCGGATGGCGAATGCCGGCACGTCGAGGGCCTGGAGCAGCCGCTCGAACGCGGCCTTGTCCTCGACCCAGTGCAGGAGCTCTGAGAGCGTCAGCAGCCGGATGCCATCCACTCCCGCGGCGAGGAAGGAATAGAAGTTGTCGCGGCGCTGCTCACCATCGGAGACGATGTCCACGCCACTCCCCTCTTGCAGCGCGAGGGCGGAGAGGACGGCTTCGTCCCCGGCCGCGCGAAAGGCGTCGTCGTCGATCCGGCCGCGCTCCCGCTCACGCAGGGCGCCCAGCGCCCCCGGCCCGCGGGGGAGGCTCCCTACCACGCTGACCGGAAAGGGCGGCAGCTCGCCGTTCAAGCGATGCCCCGGTGTCCGAGGTCGACATCGACCGTCCGCACGAGCGTGTTCACGAGCGGGGACGCAGCCACGGTGTGGCGCCAGATCTCCTCGAGGACGGCCTCACCGGCCTCCGACTGGGCGTAGCAGGTGCCCGTGATCCGCCGGAAGCCCGGATGGCCCTCGGACTCGAGCCCGAGGAAGACGAGGATGTTGTCGATCTCGCCCGTCAGCGAGATCTCGAGCTGATCGATCCGTACGCCGCGGCGCGAGGCGTGGACCTGATAGCCCATCGCCAGGCAGGAGCCGAGCGCGCCCAGGAGGTGCTCCACGGCGCTCGGCGCCTCGTCGGAGATGTCAAAGCTCGCGGGCTGGCCCACGTGCCAACTGTGGTTTCGCGCGTGAACGGTGGTCTGAAGGCCGCCGCTCCACGACACCCGACAGCTCCAGCGGTGATCGCGCGCGCGCTGGACCTGCGCCTCCTCCGAGGCCTGCTCCTCCTCTCCACCCCGGCGAACGAAGAAGCGCAAAGTCTCGCCGCCCTGACTCCAGCCCAGATAGGGGTTGTCCGTCATGCGACACCAGGCCGGCAGGTCCTCGCGGACGCTCCCCTCGGTGCTACGGATCTCGAGCGTGCGGCCGGCCGGCACCTCCTGCATCGAGCGCCGGATCAGCAGCAGCAGCCCCGACCCGCAGTCGAGGTTGCCGCCTTCGCAGACCGAGGCGACCTCCAGGCTCTCGGGTGCGACCTCCTCGCTCAATAGGTGATGCAGGACGCTCCGTTGACCATCAACTCCACCGGCACGGCGCCCCCGACGATCTTCGCGCCCTCGACGAGGTCCTCCTCGCTCAGGTCGCGCTTCTTGAAACACGGCGAGCAGACGAGGATCGTGCCCTCCGCCTCGACGAACGAGTCGATCAGCTCCGTCAGCGGAGCGAAGCCTTCCTCGTGGATGTCGTCGGCGTAGCCACGTTGGGAGAGCCGCACGCCCTCCGTGCTGAGGAAGACGCTCGTCTCGACTCCCGAGGCCGCGGAGGCGTTGGCGACGACGAAGCCGACGGTCGCTCGGTCGGGGTCGTTTGCTGCGTTGGTCACCGACACAAGCAGATTGCCAGCCATTCTCAGTCCTCTCGTTTGCGGATCAGGTATTCGTCTTCGGTTGCGCCGTAGGGCCCGTCCAGCAACCGGTGCCCGGTCATCCGGCACCAGCTCGGAATGTCGTGCCGCGCCCCCGGGTCGGCCGCCCGGACCTGCAGCAGCTCACCTCGGCCGACCTCCCTCATTGCGCGCATGAGGGCGACCATCAGGCTGCCGCAACCCATCTCCTCCACGTCCGCAAAGGAGGCGGGCCTCACCTCTCCCGGGCTCATCCCCGGAAGTTCTAGCGGGTCGCGCCGCCGCCCGTCCCCTTCGGTGTCGTTTGACCGCCCGGCGCTCTGTGGCTAGGCTGCGGCGCTCCGAGCCGCGCACTTCACCCGACCGCACCGAGCCTCAGACCAGCGAGATGACTCGAGCACACCAACCCAACGCCACGACGGCCCCCGCAGGAACCACGTGCCCACCGCGCTGATCGTGGCCGCGATCATCTGGGCCACGTGCACCTCCGCGTGGTTTGCCTTCCATCCCACGACCCGGGAGCAGGGGGGCGACCTGGCGATCGATTCGTCGGGTGAGGTCGTGAGAGAGCGGGACAAGGTGACCCTCCCGGACAAGCACGGGGCGTTTGTCTTTCCGCTCCTGCTCGTGCCGATCGGGCTCGCCGCCGTGCCGCTCGTACGTCGGTCTACGACGGCCACCACCGCCTGTGGCGCGATCCTGACCGCGCTCGCGCTGATCACCGCCCTGTTCTCGGTGGGCGCGTATTACATACCCAGCGCACTGCTGCTGCTCGTCTCGGCGGCAGTGATCGAGTTCGGGCTCGCGGACCCGTAAGCGGCGGCCGGACAGCTCGCCTGCGCGCGGTCGTGCTCGACGTGGACGGCACGCTGGTCGACAGCGAGCGCGACGGTCATCGCGTGGCCTTCAACAGGGCCTTCGAGGAGGCCGGCCTGCCCGACCGCTGGGACGTCGAGCACTATGGAGAGCTGCTCCAGGTGCCCGGCGGAAAGCGCCGGCTGAAGGCATATTTCGGCGAGCAGAAGGTGCCCGACGCAGAGAGCGAGGAGCTCGCGGGGCGCCTCCACACTCGCAAGACCGAGATCTTCACCGGGATGGCGAGGGAGGGCCAGATCGAGGCGCGCCCCGGCGTCGGCGAGCTGCTCGACGAGCTCGAGGAGGCGGGGGTCCGGCTCGGGGTGGCCACGACGGGAAGCCGCACCTGGGTCGACCCTCTGCTCGACCGGCTGTTCGGGCTCGGGCGCTTCGAGGCCATCGTGGGAGGTGACGAGGTCCCCGAGCCCAAGCCGGACCCGAGCGTCTACCGGATGGCGCTCGAGCGCCTCGGGCTCGAGGCCGCGGACGTGCCGGCGATCGAGGACTCCGCCATCGGCCTGCGTGCCGCAAAGGCTGCCGGGCTCCCCTGCGTGGTCGTGGTGAACGACTACACGCGCGCACAGGACTTCGGCGCGGCCGAACTGGTTCTCGATGGCTTCGGGGGCTCGGATGGCGCCGCCTCCGTGCTCGCCGATCCGCGCAGCCTCGAGCCCCCTGGGCGCCTCGACGTGGACACGTTACGGCGGCTGGTCGGCGAGGACGGCTGAGGGATTGCGACGCCGCGGGCGCGGCGATCCTGCAGTCAGCCGCTCGCGGGCGGCGCAGTCACCGCGACCTCGCCGGCGAGTGCGAACGGGGGTACGAGCTCGATCCGGGCCCCGCTCCAGGACCGGCCGGGGTCATACCAGTTCGTCGGGCGTCTCTTTGGCAGCAGGCCCATGTGCTGGTAGGTGGCCGCCACCAGCTCGGCGCAGTAGATCGCCCCGAGCCCCGAGGAGCGACGGAGGCGCCCGTTCAGCCACTGCCGGACGAGCCCTGGGGTAGTGGGGAACGGGCGGCCGTCGAAGCGGTCGATCACCTCCATCAGCCGGTCCTCGTGGTGGCGCTCGACCGTGCCCTCGAGCTGGCGCATCCAGGCCCTCTGGCGGTAGCGGTCGTTCCAGTTCGTGACGGCCTCGGCGAGCTGGTGGAGCTGCACTCCGCGCCGGCGTTCGCCACTCCACACATCGGGCAGCGATTGACCGAGCTCGGCATGCCAGAGCAGCGGCGGGAGGTCGTCGAGGGCGACCACCATGCCGACGTGGTTGACCGGGCTGTTGGTGGCCACGCGAATGGCGCGGTCGGCAAGTGACCTTCCACGGAAGAGCCATAGATCACCCGTAGAGGCCGCCTCCACGGCGTCCGCAAGTGTCAACGCCGCTTGCTCCACGGGCGTAATCTATGAGACCCATGCGCCTACCTTGGAAGCTGATCGGACTGGCAGGCCTCGCGGGGGTGGCGGCGACCGGCGCCGTGGTCGCGCGCAACCGTCGCGCCCAGCACGACTACCACCCCGACGAGCTGCGCGAACGGCTCCACCGCCGGCTCGCCGAGGCCTCCGGCGATAGCGGCGACGTGGAAGTCCGGACGGACTAGCGATGGGGAGCGCCGTCAAGATCGCGGTCATCGGTGGCGGATACGGCACCAAGGTCGCCCTTCCGGTCCTCTCGGGGCTCGCGGAGTTCGACCCCCTGGCGATCTGGTCACGCCGGTCTGAGCGCGCCCAGGAGTTGGCCCGGGAGGCGGGGCTCGCGCTGGGCACGGCTGATCTCGACGAGTTGCTCGACCTCCCCGGCCTCGAGGCCGTGCACGTGGCCACGCCGGTGACGATGCACGCGGAGGTGGCGATCGCCGCCGCGCGGCGCGGCCTGCATGTGCTCTGCGAGAAGCCGCTTGGATCCAACCTCGACGAGGCGCGGGATATCGTGGCCGCGATCGAGGCCGCCGGCGTGGTCGGCGCGGTGAACTACGGCCGCCGGTCGCAGGAGACCCGGGCGCGCCTGATCGAACTGGTGCGGGAGGTCGTGGGCAACCCCCGGATGGTCTCGGTGTCGCTCGTTCACGACGACCACGCCGAGCCGGAATCGCGCCCGTTCACGTGGGTGCAGGACGCCGAGATGGGCGGCGGCCGGCTCCAGGGCTACGGGGTGCACGACCTCGATCTCCTGGTCGAGGCCTTCGGCGAGGTCGAGTCGGTGGCTGCGGCGACGGAGGTGGGCGTTCCGGAGCGCGCCGAACAGGACGGCTCGATGCGGGCGGTGACGGCCGAGGACGCCTACGCGCTCCTGCTGCGATTCCATGGTGGGGGGCTCGGACTCGTCAGCCTGGTGGCCACCGCCCGACACAAGCGCGGCGACGTGGTCGAGGTCCATGGAGCGGACGGCACGGTGAGGCTGGACGCCGACCGCCGCCTGTGGTGGGGCCGCGCGGGTGAGGAGCTCACCTGCGAGGGACCGCTGCAGGCCAACTCCAAGGACGCGTTCGCGCACGTCGCCCGCTCGTTCTGGGCGGCCATCCGCGAGGGCACCGCGCCGGACCCCTCGCTCGAGGAGGGCCTGAGGGTGCAGTCCCTCCTGGACGCGGTCTACACGGCCGCCTCCGAGCGGCGCTGGGTCGCGCCGCGGCCGATCAGCGGATGAGCGTCGGCGTCCCGAGCGGCACGCGCCCGTAGAGGTCGAGCACGTCCGGCACCCGCATCCGGATGCAGCCGTGCGAGGCGCGTGAGCCGATCGACCACGGCTCCGCGGTGCCGTGGATGCCAACGCCGCTGGCGATCCCGAGCCAGCGGGCCTTGAGCGGATTGTTGGGCGCCCCGCCGGGAATGGTCGTGCCGGCATACGCGCCCGCCCAGGGACGGTTGGGGGCGTGCCATGCGGGGTTGACCTGCCTGCTGTTGATCCGGAACAGGCCGGTGGGCGTTTCATATCCGGCCGCCCCGACCGCGATCGGGTAGCTCCTGGCATAACGCAGCCGCTTGAAGAGGCGCAGCCGGAAGCCGCCCCGATCGATCGTGAGCACGGTGGGGTTGAGCCGGGCGAGCGAGCGTGAGGTGATCGCCGGCGCCAGCCTGCGGCGGACAACCCTGATCGTCCGGTTGGCCTTCGGGTCGAGCAGGACGCGCGCGACCCGCGACCGCAGCCGGTACTCGACGAGCTTGCGACCCCCGTAGGAGCGGCGCCGGATCATCCGGCGCACGGTGATCCGCAGCGTCGCGTTGCGTGGCGCCAGGTAGACCCGGCGCCCGATTCCCGCTATGAGCCTCCGCACCTTCCTGCGGCTGAACCGAACCACCACCGGCACCTCCACCGGCGCCCCGAAGCCTTCGTAGGCCGGGCCTCTGGCCAACCCCGCCTTGTAGGCGCGGTCGGCGGTGCGAGCGGAATCGAAACCCAGGCCGATTCGCCGCGTCTGCACCCTGAACCGCCTGCGCGCCACCACGACCGTCAGCGGCGAGCGCAGGCGCCGGCCGAGCGCGGCCTCCAGCCTGACCGCCGCCTCGACCACCGTGAGACCACCCACGTCCACCCCGCCCGCGGATACCTCGGGAGCGATTCGGGGCGGCGGCGCGGTCCCCACAGGAGGGGGCGGCGAGGTCGGCGCCGGCTGAGCCGCCGCCACCGGTGCGAGGCTCAGGCAGAGCGCCGCCGACAGGAAAGCCTTTCGCCCCTTTCTCCACACGCCCTCAAGGGTACCTGCGCCCACGCCGGGTGCAGAGTCAACCGGGGGCGGCGAGGTGCCCGGCGTGCTACCACTTCTGGCAGGAGGTTCAGCTAAGGAAGGTGGGGATGGCGGCCGGAGGAGGAGACGGGATGGTGTCGCTCAGGGGGGCTCGCACGGTGCCGCTTGCCTTCGCCGTGCTGCTGGTCATGAGCCTTCCGATGCCCGCGGCGGCTCAGGCACCCAGCGCCGCCGTGTCGCTGGGCGACAGCTTCACCTCCGGCCAGGCGGGGAGGTGGCTGGGCAACAGCAACGATTCGTTTGGCAGCCGTGGCGGTACCGACCGCGCGTGTCAGCCGACGCCCTTTGGCTGCAACTACGACACCGGCAGGGTCTACCTCGACGGTAGCCAGCCGCCCGGGTGCGCCCGCTCCGACGTCGCCGAGATCCTCAGCGCGAGCATACCCCTCCAGGAGAGG
>JBPCJI010000007.1:0-6494 GCA_051005475.1 Thermoleophilaceae bacterium | reverse complement strand
GAGCGCAGGCGCGGCCGGCGCTGGGAGAGGGTCGGGGAGATCCCCACGTCACGGCGTGGGCGCTACCGTTCGACGCTTGCGACCCCCGGGACCTACCGCGTGCGCGCAGGTGCGATGGCCGGGCCCGCAGTGCGCGTAAGAGGGTGAGCCCCGCTACGGCGTGAAGCGGACCGTCATAACGTCCCCGTCCCGCAGCTCGTACTCGCGGCCCTCCACCCGCAGCTTGGCGGCCTCGCGGGCGCCGGCATAGCCGCCGCAGCTCACCAGGTCGCTCCAGCTCACCACCTCCGCCGCCACGAAACCGCGCTCGATGTCGGTGTGGATCCGCCCCGCCGCCGGGCGTGCGCGGGTACCCCGCGGCACCGCCCAGGCGCGTCCCTCCTTGCCCTCCCCCGCAGTGAAGAAGGCGATCAGCCCGAGCAGCTCCCACGACTCACGGATGACCGTGGCGAGCCCCGACTCCAACACCCCCAGCTCGGCGCGCATCGCTCCCGCCTCCTCTCCGTCGAGCTCCGAGAGCTCGGCCTCGAGCCGCGCCGAGACCGCCGCTGCGCGCGCACCCGCCGCCTCGGCGTGCTCGCGCAGGGCGGCCGGCGGCTCGGGCTCCTCGCCCTCGGCCACGTTCGCGAGGTAGAGCACGGGCTTGGCCGATAGCGGGTGGAGGTTTCGCATCGCCGCGGGTGCGGCGGCGGGCACCGGGACGGTACGGGCCGGACGGCCCGCTCCGAGCGCGCTCACGAGCTCACGCAGCCACGCCTCCTCGGCCACCTTCTCCTTGTCCTGGGACTTTGCCTCGCGGCGCACCTTCTCCAGCCGGCGCTCTGCCTGCTCGAGGTCTGCGTACAGCAGCTCGGTCTCGATCGTCTCGACGTCCCCGAGCGGATCGACCCGGCCCTCGGGGTGAACGACCTGCGCGTCGCAGTGGGTGCGCACGACGTGCACGAGCGCGTCGGTCTCGCGGATGTTCGCGAGGAACCGGTTGCCCAGCCCCTCGCCGCGGTGGGCCCCGCGGACCAGCCCGGCGATGTCGTGGAACTCGATCGTCTCGTAGACGGTGGGGGTCGCGCCGATCGTCTCGACGACCCGATCGAGCCGCTCGTCGGGCACCGGCACGATCGCCACGTTGGGCTCGACGGTCGTGAAGGGGTAGTTGGCGGCGTCGACGCCGGCGCTGGTGAGCGCGTTGAACAGCGACGACTTGCCGGCGTTCGGGAGCCCGACGATCCCGATCTTCACGGCGCGAGGAGCTCCGCCAGCGCCGTCCCGAACGCCGCCCCCGCCAGGATGTCCGAGGGATAGTGCACCCCCGCGTACGGACGCGAGAGCGCCATCGCCACGGCGGCGGCGTAGGCCGGTGCCGGGGGGAGCTCGCGCGACAGGGCGCGGGCGGCCGCGAACGAGGTGGTGGAGTGGGCCGAGGGGTAGGAGAGGCCCGTGACGGTGGACGACAGGGCGGGCCACCCTTCGAGCACCGGGCGCGGCCGGCGAACCGCGTACTTCAGCGCGATGTTGGCGAGGTAGGCGAGCGTCACGATCCGCATCGTCCGGCGATAGAGCGGGCGCCGCGGGGGATCGAATGCCAGGCCGAGCACACACAGCGCCTGCCAGATCCCACCGTGCTCGCCCGAGCGGCTGAAGGCGAGCACTGCCCGCTCGAGCGCCGGGGGGTGCCCGCGCGTGCGCAACAGCCGCAGCAGGGCGAGGTCCAACGCGCGCGGCACGCCGCTGCTAACGAGCTGTCCGCGGACTCAGCGGCACGGGCGCGCGGCAGCGATCCTCAAAACCCGACCTTCTGGTTTCCGCTCTCGCGCTGCACGTAGACGACCTGCGACAGGTCGATCAGGACCGAGCTCTCTTCGGTCTCGAGCGTGTGCCAGCGTCCCGACTTGTCGTCCTCCAGCGCCTTCAGAAGCTTCTCGAGCGCCTCAGCGCCGGCCCTGATGGCCAGCATCTGCCCGCCCTGGAAGCCAACATCGATCCGCTTGGAGTCCCCCATCAGTGTCCTTCGACGGGTTGGACGATCTCGGTAAGGACCCCGCCGGTGGACTTCGGGTGCAAGAACGCGACACGGCTGTCCTGGATGCCGGTGCGCGGCTGTTCGTCGATCAGCCTCAGGCCAGCCGCGCGCACGCGCTCCAGCACGGCCTCGATGTCGTCCGTCCGGTAGGCCACGTGGTGCATGCCCGGCCCCTTGCGCTCCAGGAACTTGGCCACCCCGCTGTCCGGATTGGTGGGTGTGAGCAGCTCCACGTGGGCGCCGCCGATCTCGAGCAGCGCGGCCTCCACGCCGAACTCCTCCACCGTCTCGCGGTGTTGCTCGCGCATTCCCAGCCGGTCCCGGTAGAGGGCGATCGACTCGTCAAGGTCCTCGACGGCCACGCCGATGTGATCGATCTCCCCGAACATCGATGCGGGAGTCTATTGCAGCTCCGGCGGTCGGCGGGGGCGGAGCGCGTCAGTCGCCGGTGGCCGGCTCGATCCCCTCCGCCGCCGCCATCCGCGGTTTCTCGCCGCCCATCCCGCTCAGCGGCTCCAGGCGGAGCCGGGACGGCTGGGCTCCCTCATGCTCGGCCACGAGACGCTCGATGTCCTCGCGCTCGAGCACCTCGCTCTCCAGCAGGGTGCGGGCAAATGCCTCGAGTAGCGGGCGGTGCTCGGAGACGAGCCTGAGCGCCCGGCGGTGGGCGTGATCGGCGATGTACTGCTGCTCCTCGTCGATCAGCCGCCGGGTGGCGTCCGCCATCGAGTAGTCGCCCGCCGGAAGCTGCTTGGACTGGAGCTCGGTACCCATGCCGTAGTCGGTGACCATCGAGCGGCTGATCTCGTGCACCTTCTTCAGGTCATCGGACGCGCCCGTGGTGATCTGGCCGAAGATGAGGTGCTCGGTCACGCGCCCGCCCAGGAGGACCACGAGGTAGTCCAGCAGCTCCCCCTTGGTCTTCAGGTAGCGATCCTCCTCCGGCAGGTTGAGCGTGTAGCCGAGCGCGCGTCCGCGCGGGATGATCGAGATGCGGTGCACCTTCTCCACGGAGGGCAGCAGCTCGGAGCAGAGCGCGTGCCCGGCCTCGTGGTAGGCCACGACGCGCTTCTCATGGTCGGTGATCACGCGGCGCGACTGCATCCCGGCGACCACGCGCTCGAGCGCGGCCTGGAAGTCCTTCGTGAGAAGGCTGGCACGACGGTCCTGCCCGGCGAAGATGGCCGCCTCGTTGCACATGTTGGCGAGGTCGGCCCCCGTCAGCCCACTGGTCTGGCGGGAGATCAGCTCGAGGTCCACGTCCTCCCGCAGCGGCTTGCCCTTGGTGTGCACGCGGAGGATCTGCTGCCGGCCCTTCAGGTCGGGGGGGCTGACGAAGATCTGGCGGTCGAAGCGGCCCGGCCGCAGCAGCGCCGGATCGAGCTTGTCGAGCAGGTTGGAGGCCGCGATGACCACGAGGTCATCCCCCCCGCCAAACCCGTCGAGCTCCACCAGGAGCTGGTTCAGGGTCTGGTCCTTCTCACCGGATATGTCGTTCCCGCGCGTGGCGCCGACGGCGTCCAGCTCGTCGATGAAGACGATCGCCGGCGCCTGCTTGCGCGCGATGCGAAAGAGGCGGCGAATCCTTGCGGCTCCCAGGCCCGCGAACATCTCCACGAACGACGAGGCCGACTGCGCGAAGAACTGGGCGTTGGACTCGTGCGCCACCGCCTTGGCCAGCAGCGTCTTGCCGGTGCCCGGGGGCCCGTGCAGGAGGATGCCCTTCGGGACCTTGGCGCCGAGCTTCTTGAACCGCTTCGGGTCGCGCAGGAACTCCACGACCTCGCGCAGCTCGTCCTTGGCCTCCTCCACGCCCGCGACGTCGTCCCACGAGATCGAGTCAGAGGACTGCGGCTTGATCTCCTGCGGCTTCGTCTTCGGCATGAAGCGCAGCATGTAGACCAGCATCACTGCGATCAGGCCCATGAAGATGATCGGCAGCCAGATGACTGCCCAGTCCTCGAAGCCCTGGAATGAGAAGGCGATCGGAGCGCTCACGTCCTCTCCTTGTCGGCGTGAGGGGCGGGGAGCATTACCCCGTCTGCGCCACGCCCTCGACGCGCAGGATCTCCTCGAGCGCCGCCGTGCCCACCTCGAGCTGGTTCTCGGTCGGCTCGCGCGTTCCCACCACGCGCTGGATCTCGTAGCCGGGCCGGCGCAGCATGCGTGAGAGACGCGTTCCCTCGTTGCGCTCCGACCACGCGAAGACCTCCACCGCCACCGCCACGCTGCCGAGTGCGACGGCCGCCTCGGTGACGGGGCCGCGCAGCCCGGCGCGGCGGGCCGCGACATTGCCCACCGCCGCCGCCCCAAGCATGGGAGCGACGAGGTTGGAGCCACAGCGGTCGTGCTCCTTGTCGGCGGCGGCCGCCTCGCCGTCCTGCTCGTAGGCAGCGATCGACTTGTGCTCGACCCCGTGGTAGGCGGAGAGATCGCCGGTGCGCAGGGAGAACAGCGCGGGCATCAGGCTCACCACGCCGACGGCTCCCTCGCGGGCAAGGCTCCGCGTGCCCGTCGAGCGGATGGCCTGCCCGAGCAGCGCGGCACCCGCCATCGCGCCCAGCGTTCCCGCGTCCTGCATCGGCAGGCGCGCGGCCGGAAGCGCACGCTTGACGATCGGGATCACGGCCATCGCCTCGGCCAGCTTGATCACCCCTCGCAGCCCCGGTATCGACTTCGTGGCCGCTCCGCCGAGCGAGAGCTTGCGTCCGCTCGCCACCTCGAGCTCCCCCGCGCGGTTTCGCACGGCGGCGGCCCAGTGAGTCGGGCCGTGAACGAGCAGGCCGTTGCGAAGGGCCATGCCGCCCAGCCGCAGCTTCTCGACGGGCTGCTCGGCCTCGCCGACGATCGGCGGCACCCTGCTCACGCGAGCGTCTCCTGGGCCAGCTCGGAGTAGAAGCGCGCGGCCAGTCCGAGATCCTCGACCGGGATCCGCTCGTTGGCGCCGTGGATCAGCGGGGCGGCCTCGAAGAGGTCCATCTTGCTCTGCGGAAAGAACCCGTAGGCCACGCAGTCGGGAAAGGCCTCGCGGAACCAGCGCGAGTCGCTGAAGCCAGGCAGCACCACGGGCGTGATCTCGGCTTCGGCGTCCTCGCGCTTGATGAACGAGCGGATCGAATCCATCAGCGGCGTGTCGATTGGCGAGCGGTTGCCGATCACGGTCTCGCCGAAGCTTACGCTGAGGCCGTCGTGGCCCACGACCGCGCGGATGCGCTCGAGCGCATGCTCCTCGCCGCGCCCGGGGGGCACGCGGCAGTCCACCTTCAGCCTGGCCTGGGAGGGGATCACGTTGATCTTCTCGGAGGCCGCGATCATCGTCGGCGCCATCGTCACCCCCAGCATCGGCTCCAGCAGGACCGCGATCGCCGGATTCTCCGCCTCGACCTGCGCGAAGGCGGCCTCGAGGTCGGTGGAGTCCACGCCGAGCGCCTCAAAAAAGGCATCCGGCTCCGGTGAGTGCTCGGGCATCACGCGCCCGCCCGCGAGCGCCGCGAGCACCGGGGCCATCTTCGTGAGCGCGTTGTCGCCGATCCGCGGGATCGAGGCGTGACCTGCCCTGCCCTCCGTGGAGAGCGTGAAGCGGAAGACCCCCTTCTCGGCGACGCAGACCCCGTAGAGCCTGCGGCCGGCGTACTCGAAGACCTCGCCGGCGCCCTCGTTGACCACGATGTCCGCGCGCACCTTGTCGGGGTGCTGCTCGCACAGCCACTTTGCGCCGTGCTCGGCGCCCGCCTCCTCGTCGGCGGTCAGGACGAGCTTGAGCTCGCCGGAGGCCGGCCGCCACCCCTCCTCGGCCAGTGTCAGGGCGGCCGCCACCTCGGCGGCCACCTGGCTCTTCATGTCGAGCGCGCCGCGGCCCCATACGCAGCCGTCCCAGGCCATCCCCGACCAGGGGTCGAACGGCGCCCACTCGGCCGGGTCGGCCAACACCGTGTCCACGTGGCCCAGCAGGCAGAGCACCGGGCCCTCCGAGCTCCCCTTCAGTGAAGCCACGAGATTCGGGCGTCCCTCCACGGAGGAGAGCAGCTCGACCTCGAAGCCGGCGCGCTCGAGCAGCCCCTTCAGGTACTCCTGGCAGGCCTGCTCGTTGCCCGGCGGGTTGACGGTGTTGAAGCGGATAAGCCGCCTCAGCAGCTGCGTCGTGCGGTGCTCCAGGCGGCCGGGGTCGGGCATCAGACCGGGAACATCCGCCGGCTCTTCCAGAGCCAGCGCAGATCCCCCCGGGCGCGCAGTCGCCCACGCGCGACAAGAAGGCGGGGGTCCTGCCGGTTGGCGACGACGTCGACGAAGTCCTCGAGAGTCGACCTGAGGGTGAGCCGGGGGGAGTCGGCGCGGCCGCGTGCGGGGCGGGTCGAGCCGTTTGCCACGACCACGTGCCACGGCTCGGCGTCCCTGAAGACCCACTGGATCGCACCCGGCTCGGCGACCGCGCCGCTGTCGAGGCCCGCGGCCACCGAGTCGAAGAGGAGGCTCATGT
>JBPCJI010000006.1:0-11987 GCA_051005475.1 Thermoleophilaceae bacterium | reverse complement strand
GTCGTGAGCACGCGGACCTCGTGCCCGGCCGCGCGGTGGTGTGCCACCGCCGAGCGCCACATCAGCTCGTAGCCGCCGAGGTGGTGGGGCGGATACATGTTGCCGACGGTCAGTATCCGCACCGGGCCGAAAGCTTAGACCGGGCTGTCCTACGACCCCTGCGCGGTGGACCGGCTGTCGAACTGCGACCGCGGATGTTTGTACCGCCGGGGCTTATGCCACTGCCCCCTCGGCCTCAGAATGGGTCCATGTGGGGCACGCCCAACGGTCGTCGGAGCCTGAGCAGGGCAAATAGCCGTCGCACGCCCGCTGTAGCCGCGGTGGCGGGGTTCTTTGGACGCGATCTCGGAGAGTGCATGGCGCGCGTCGAGCGCACGGTGAAGCGGGCTCGCGCCAAGGGTGCAGAGCTCGTGGTCTTTCCCGAGTCGGCGCTCGGCGGGTACCTCTTCGAGACCAAGCTTCCGGCAGCGCGGCCCCCGGTGGCACCTCCACCCACGCTCGACCCGTACGGTGAGGAGTTCGCCCGGCTCGCCCACGCCGCAGGCCCCACCGTCGTCTGCGTGGGATACACCGAGGCGGCGCCGGACGGCCTCTATTCGAGCGCCGTCTGCCTGAGCGGCGACGGAGTGCTGGGCCACCACCGGAAGGTGCACCTACCCCCGGGTGAGCGCGCCTCCTTCAGCGCCGGCAAGGAGTTCGCCGCCTTCGATACCCCGCTCGGGCGGATGGGAATGCTGATCTGCTACGACAAGGTCTTCCCCGAAGCCGCCCGGGCGCTCGCCCTCGACGGCGCCGGCATCGTCGCCTCCCTGTCGGCGTGGCCCGCGTGCCGGACCCAGCCCGCGTCGTGGACCCGGCGAGACCGCGAGGTGCGCCACTTCAACCTGCTCGACCAGGCAAGGGCGCTTGAGAATCAGGTCGTCTGGGTCTCGGCCAACCAGAGCGGCAGGCTCGGCAGCCTGCGCTTCCCGGGCCACGCGAAGGTGGTCGATCCCGACGGCCGCGTGCTGGCCACCACGGGCTCCCGGCCGGGTTTGGCGCTCGCACGCGTCGACACGGTGGGGGCGGTCGATGCGGCCCGTAGCGAGTTCTCGCACCTCGCCGACCGGTGTCCGCCGGCGTACGGCCCACCCCTTGCTGACCGGTGTCCGCCGGCCTACGGCCCCCCGCTCGCCGCAGGCTTCCCGGCCGCCACGGGCATCTAGCGACGTGTGCGGGATCGCAGGGGAGTTTGGCCACCCGCGGCCCGACGGGGGCCGGCGGATGCTCGAACGGATGGAGCACCGAGGGCCCGACGACCAGGGAGAGGTGCAGCTCGGGCGGAGCTGGCTGGGGCATCGGCGGCTTTCGATCGTGGACGTCGAGAGCGGGCACCAGCCGCTCGTGACGGCGGACGGGGAGCTCTGGCTGGTCGGCAACGGCGAGATCTACAACCACGAGGAGGTCCGCTCGGAGATCGGGTCGGCGGAGTACTCGACCCGCTCTGACAACGAGGTTGCGCTACACCTCCTTGCCGCTCGCGGGCCCGAGGCGCTCGGCGAGCTCGAGGGGATGTTCGCACTGCTCGCTGCCGGCCCGGATGGCGGGTTCATGGCTGCACGCGACCCGGTTGGCATCAAGCCGCTCTACTGGGCGCGGAAAAACGAGCGGGTGCAGTTCGCCTCCGAGATGGCCGCGTTCGACACCGAGATGCAAGCGTTCGTCGAGGTCTTTCCGCCGGGGTGTTACTGGATGCCGGAGGCGGGTCTCGAGCGCTTTGCCACGGCCGTCCCGCAGGGCGGAGGGGCGCCCCCACAAGAGGGAGATGCCGAGCGGGAGCGGCAGGAGACACGGCAGGTACTGATCGGCTCAGTCGAGCGGCAGATGATGGGGGACGTGCCGGTGGGGGTCTTCCTCTCGGGCGGGCTCGACTCGACGCTCGTCGCGGCAATCGCAGCGCGCGCGCTGGCCCAGCAGGGCGAGCGGCTGCAGACCTTCGCCGTCGGCACCGAGGGGAGCCCCGACCTCCTGGCTGCCCGTGTGGCCGCCGAATACCTGGGCACAGCGCACCACGAGCGGATCTACACCGCCCGCGAGGCGCTCGATGCCGTTCCGGCGGTCGTGCGGACCATCGAGCACTTCGACCCCTCACTCGTGCGCAGCGCCGTCCCCAACTTCCTCCTCGCCGAGATGACCGCCCGCCACGTGAAGGTCGTGCTCACAGGGGAGGGGGCGGATGAGCTGTTCGCCGGCTACGAGTACCTGAGGGACTTCAGCGACCCCGATCGGCTGCACGCAGAGATCACCCGCACCGTTGAGGGACTTCACAACCTCAATCTCCAGCGCTGCGACCGCGTGACGATGGCCCACGGACTCGAGGCCCGCGTGCCGTTCCTGGACCGGGAGGTCATCGCGTTCGCCCTCGGCCTCCCTGCGGCGAGCAAGCTGGCCGGCCCGGGCCAACCCGAGAAGCGGCTGCTTCGGGAGGCGTTCTCGGGTTGGTTGCCCGACGAGCTGCTGTGGCGCGGGAAGTCGCAGTTCGGTGACGGAAGCGGTGCGGCGTCCGTGCTAACGGAGGCGATGGAGGACCTGGTCGGCGAGGCCGAGTTCGACCACGAACGCCACGTCCTCGATCCACCGCTGCGAACACGCGAGGAGCTCGCCTATTTCCGCATCTTCAGCGAGCACCTGCCGGGCGTGTGGCCGGAGCAGACGGTCGGCCGCTTCGCGACGGCCTGAGTGCCTGCGGTTGCGGGCCGCCCTAGAGTTGCGCCGTCAGCGGCGTGGCGGGCTCGGGCCCCCGCTTGGCGGCCACGAGCGCAATGTAGTGCACGGGTTCGCCGCTGGCCGACAGACGGTGGCGGTAACGGCGTTGCGCCCGGATCTCGATCATGCCACGGTCGGCGAGCTCACGGATGAGGCGGGCGAATCCGCTTCCGCCCTGTTCGTCGAGGAAGTCCTCCTTGATGCTGAAGGCGAGCCACCCGCCAGGCGCAAGCACGTCGTAGGCGGCGGCGAAGGCGGCGGGGGGGATGTCACCGAAGCCGAGTGCCGCAACGCAGGTCAGGGCGTTCAGCTTGCGCGATTTCAGGTCGGTGCGGGTCTCGTCGTCGAGCGTGGTGAGGTCGAGGACCAGGTAGTCGGCGTAGACGCCGGGACGGTCGCGCTCGGCGGCGGCGGCGGCCTGGGGAATGATGTCGACCCCGACGATGGTGTCAGCGCCCACCTCCGCGAGCTGCTCGCCGACCATGCCGTTGCCCGCGCCGACGTCGAGCACGCTGAGGGTTCCGGCGTCGACCCCGGAGCGCTTCAGCTCCCGTCCGAACAGCCGCGCGACCATCTCGGGCGATGAGCACTGCAAATGCTCGTAGAAGAGCTGCTCGTAGAGCCCGGGAAGCTCGTAGATCTCTCCGTAGTCGTGAAAGCGCAGCTTGCGCGTGGTCCCGTTCTCGCGCACCAGGCACCACTCCTCGTCCTGGCCCAGGGCGTCGTTCGAAGGGAAGGTGATCTCGTAGCCGGTGGCCGCTTCAGTGGCTTCCAGGGTGTCCCGCCGGGTCAAAGTGATGCCTTTCATTGGATCGACGAGACGCGTGCCGATGCCCGCGGCACGCCCCCTGTCGAGGTTGGATACGGGGCGCCGGGCTAAAGCCAGGCAGTGCAGCACCCCTGCTGAATTGTGAAAGCGTACCCCAACGCTAGGGTTCCGGCGTGCCCGCGGCCACCGGCGAGACCAAGGGAGACGGCGCCGCCGGCCTGCGGGAGCGGGTGCGGGAGCTCGACCCGTGGTACCACACGCTCGACCTTGGACAAGGCGTCAACACGCAGGGGATGTTTGACCTCCGGCCCTATGTCGAGCGTTACGGGCTCCCCGAGGTGTCCGGGAAACGGGTGCTCGACGTGGGCACCTTCGACGGCTTCTGGGCGTTCGAGCTCGAGCGCCGCGGAGCGATCGTGACGAGCCTCGACCTCGACCGCATCCAGGAGCTCGACTGGCCGCCCCGCCTGCGCCCCGCTCACGATGAGGGTCGGGGGGAGACCTTCCGGCTCGCGCGCGAGGCGCTCGGCAGCTCCGTCGAGCGCGTCGGCTGCTCGATCTACGACGCCACAGCCGAGCGGCTCGGCGGCGCCTTCGACCTCGTGTTCTGCGGCTCGGTCCTGATCCACCTGCGCGACCCGATGCTGGCGCTCGAGCGGATGGCGGGCCTGTGCGCCGGCCGGCTGATCCTGGCGGAGGAGTACAGCCGGCGTTTGGCGCCGTTCCGCTTTGTGGCCGGGGCGGAGTTCCGGGGGGACTCGCCGTGGAGTACCTGGTGGATCCCCACCGTAGCCACCTGGCTCCGGATGGTGCATACGGCGGGCTTTGAGGACGTACACAGGCATTCGCGGTTCAACATGAGGTTCCGCGTGCAGCGCGGGGGAGTCCCCCACGTCGTCGTGCACGCGCGGGGAAGTGCGGCGTGAGCGCCGACCTGCGTGCCCGGGCCGCTCGGCTCGCCGTGGCACTCCAGTACCACTCGGGTCCAAGGCTGGCCTCGTCGCTGCGGAAGCGCTGGGTCAAGATGCGCAACCCCCAGGCCACGATCCGCTTCGGACCGGGCTGCTATCTCGGCCCGGGATTCAGCCTGCACATGCCCTACGGGGGGACCTTCCTGGCCGGCGCGGGCACGGAGTTCCGGCGCGGCTTTCGCGCCGAGCTCGCCGGAGGCGACGCCGTCGTGCGCATCGGCGAGGGCTGCTACCTCACCTATGACGTGATCGTGGCCTGCTCCACCTCGATCGACATCGGCGACCGGGTCGGGATCGGGCAGGCGAGCTTCGTTGTGGACGGCAACCACCGCTACCGCGACCGCACCAAGACGTTCCTCGACCAAGGCTATGACTACAGGCCGCTGCGGATCGGGAGCGACGCCCAGCTCCATTCCAAGGTCACCGTGATGGCGGACATCGGCGAGCGGGCGATCATCGGAGCCAATGCGGTGGTCACCCGGCCCGTGCTCCCCTTCACCGTGGCCGCCGGGGTCCCCGCCAGGACGATCGACTACTACGGCCCGCCCGGCGGAGAGCCCGAGGGCTGGGAGGGGTCCGCGAGCTAGCCTGTCAGCCGCGGGCGCGCGAGGAGGCTCGCGTGCGGGTCGCCCTTCCACGAGACCACGAAGGCCATCTGCCCGGCGCGGGTGCGCAGCAGGCCGGGTCGTAGGGGGCTGGTCGGCTGCCCCGGCCCGGGTGGGATGTAGAGGCGCCGTGGGCCCTCGATGACCTCGAAACCGGCGGCCTCGACGAGGCGTGCCAAGCCGGCCGGGTTTGCGTGCCACCACCACGGACGCCCGATCCCGTCGAGGGTCGCGACCGGCAGCCGCCGGAAGAGCAGCGACAGCAGCGGGTCCACCCCGTCGACCACCACGAGCGTGCCGTCACAGACCGAGTGCACGCGCTCGAGCGCCCTGACCGGATCGCGGAGGTGCACGAGCAGGCTGCCGAGATAAACCACATCGAAGCTGCCGACATCGCCCGGGTCGAGCTCGTAGACGCTGCGCTCGAGGCGCTCGACCGACGATCCGAGCGCCCGCCTTGCGATCTCGAACCCGCGCCCGCCTGCCTGACGCTGGGCGAGCGTGGCCACCGTCTCCGGGTCGCTGCCGGCCGGCCAGTCCCACCGTGCCGGGTCGAGCACGTCGATGCCGATCACCTCGGCGGCCCCCCTGCGCTCCATCTCGAAGGCCCAGAAGCCGTTGAAGGTCGCCACGTCCAGGCAGCGCTTGCCGGCCAACGAGGAGGGGAGTGGCACCTGACGGGCGACCTGGCGGGTGTCGAGCCACCCCGGCGTGGTCACCCCGGGCGCGAGCTCGAGGGTGTGGTACCAGTCGAGCGCGGCCACCTCGGCGGTGAGGTCGGCAGCGGATGCGGCGGTCTCGCCCACTGGGACAACCTACTCACCGTGGCCCGCCCCGGCCCGCCGGTATCTTGCGCGGCATGCCAGCCCTCCCCAGCCTGCAGGCCGGTCGCCGCCGCCTGGCCTCTCTGCTGGGCCTGCCGCGGCTGCACGCAAGGATCCACAGCCTCGAGACGCGAGTCGAGTCGCTCGAGACCCAGCTGCACGAGTCGCGCGATGAGGCGTGGGAGCGCTCACGGAGCCGCTGGCGGGCGGCCGAGCCCACCGCCGGCCTCACCTGGGGCGTGGAGGTGAGCGGCGAGGCCTTCGTCGCCCGTGCCGAGCACCACGGCGCCTTCGGCGAGCACAAGAGGATCCTCGAGATCGGCCCAGGCTACGGCCGCCTGCTCGGCTCGGTGCTCGAGGGGGGGCGGCCCTTTGCCTCCTACACGGGGGTGGACCTCTCGCGCCAGAACGTGGGCCACCTCTCGGAGCGGTTCTCGGACGGGCGGATCTCGTTCGCCTGCGAGGACGTCGAGAAGGTCTCCCTCCCGGAGCCGGTGGACGCTGTGCTGTCCTCGCTGACGTTCAAGCACCTCTTTCCCTCCTTCGAGCGGGCCCTGTCGAACCTGGCCGGGCAGATGACGCCCGGTGGCGTGGTCCTCTTCGACCTGATCGAGGGGTCGAGGCGCTTCTTCGAGGATGACGGCGTGACCTACATCCGCTGGTACGAGAGGGGGGAGGTCGAGGACATCCTCGGCGCCTGCGGGCTCGAGCCCGTGGCATTCGAGGAGGTGCGCCATCACCCGAATCTGGCGCGCCTGCTGGTGGTGGGACGAAGGCCCTCGTGAGCGCGGAGGTGGCCGTCGCGGTCGTCTCCACCAACCTGCGCGACCTGCTGGAGAAGACGCTCGAGTCGCTGCGCCCCGACGCGGACACGGGGCTGATCGAGGTCTGGGTGGTGGACAACGCCTCCACGGATGGCTCGCCCGAGATGGTGCGGGAGCGGTTCCCGTGGGTCTCGCTGGTCGCCGCCGAGGACAACCTCGGCTATGGGACTGCGGTCAACATCGTGGCCGAGCGAACCCGGACTCCGTGGATCGCCGCTGCCAACGAGGACATCGAGATCCGTCCGGGCGCCATCGAGCGCCTGCTGGCCGCCGCGCGCGATCACCCGGACGTGGCGTTGCTGGCCCCCCGGCTCGAGCTCCCCGACGGCTCGACCCAGCACTCGGTACACCCGTTCCCCACGCTCTGGCTCACGCTGCTCTTCAACCTTGGGCTACATCGCCTCAGCCGAAGCCTCGCCGACCACCTCTGTCTCGAGGGCCACTGGAACCCCGACCGGGCTCGCACCGTCGACTGGGCGATGGCCACCTTCCTGCTGGCGCGGCGGAGCGCGTGGGAAGAGGTCGGCGGCTTTGACCGCGCGCAGTGGATGCACGCCGAGGACCTCGATATCGCCTGGCGGCTGCGGAGGGCGGGCTGGCGGACCCGGTATGAGCCCACAGCCCAGGTCTTTCACGTCGGAAGCGCCGCGTCAAAGAAGGCGTTCGGCGAGGAGTTGATGACCCGCTTCATGGCCGCGAGCTACGGCTGGCAGGCCCGCCGGCGCAGACCCGCGATCGCCCGCGCGATCGCGCTGGTCAACTGCGCCGGAGTCGGGGCACGCCTGGCGGTACTCGAGCCGCTGGCCCGGCTCGCTGGCGGGCGCTTCACCGAGCCGCGCGACCGGTGCAGGTACTGGCTGGGCGTGCACCGGACGGGGCTGGCCCCGACCGCGGAGCTGCTGCGGCACCGCTGAGGTCCAGGACCGGCAGCATGTCGAAGCACATCGTACGCAGACGGACTAGGGCCCCGGCGCTACGCGGCGCCGGGGCCGCGCGCAGAGCTCATCGGTCGGCGCGACTCGCCTCCCAGGCGCGCAGGAAATCCGGCGCGAGGGCCTGCTTGAAGCGGGCATCCGCACTCGCCCATACCCGCCGGCCGAGCAGCGGAGCGCCGGGGGGCACCACGTGGGCGAGGCGGGCGAGCCGGTGCGGAGCGGTTGGCTGAGCGGCAGCCTCGCTGAACATCGTCAGGAAGTAGGGCGGGATCTCGGGATGCTTTTCACAGAAGGCCCGCTCGGAGGAGGCCATCATCGGCATGCGGGCGCGGAGGCTATCCACCGTCATCGCCCTGAGATGCTCTCCCGAAGCGCGCCGGTTGAACAGCAGCCTCAACCCGTGCACGTGCATCCGGTAGGCAAGGTCGAGGTCCTCGTAGCCGAACGGCAGCCGCTCCTCGTCAAAGCCCCCGACCAGCTCCAGCAGCTGCCTCTTCACGGAGACGTTGGCCGTGTAGAAGCGCCCCCAGCCCGCTTCCTCGCCCTCGATGTTCGCAAAGTCGAAGTGCACGCCACGCTCGAGCCAGCGCATGAAGGGCGTCACGCGCAGCTCATCTGCCCACCGCACCAGTCCCAGCACCGCCACCGCTCGGTCGCGGTGGCGATCGTGCCATGCGAGGTGCTCGGAGAGAAGTGCCGGCTCGGGCATCACGTCGTCATCCAGGAACAGCACGAGCGGAGCCCCGGCGGCGCGCCATCCCGTGTTGCGGGCGGCGCTGGCGCCCGCACGTCGGCGCACGAGACGGCGAACCGGGTAGGGGCGTTTGGCCAGCGCGGCGTCCACGGCGGGGAGGTCGGTCTGCTCCTCATCGACGACCACGAGCACCTCGAAATGCTGCTGTGAGCGCTGGCGCTCGAGGCGCCCCAGGACCCTCGTGAGCGTGCCGTGATGCCCGAGCGTGGGAATCACGATGCTCAGTTGCGGCGCGGCAGGCGGATGGGACATGTCCGCCAAACCTACCGGCGCAGCCGTCATGCTTCCGACCGTGCGGGCACCCCCGATCCCGTTCGACCCCGGGCGCGAGGTCGCCGAGCTCCGAGCCTACCTTGGCGAGGGCTATGACCACGCCCGGCTCGAGCGCTACGAGGCGCAACTCGAGGCCGAACTGGCCGAGCTAGGCGACGAGCAAGCCTTCTACCGGGCTTCCGAGGGTTATCTCTACAACCTCACGGCATTCGCGATGACCGGCACGAAGCTGCCCTACCTCGGGGACCTGAGGAGGATCGTGACGCCCGGGGCCCGGCTGCTGGATTACGGGTGCGGCATCGGCAGCGACGGCCTGATGCTGCTCGAGATGGGCTACCGCGTCGAGTTCGCGGACTTCGACAACCCGAGCACGCGCTACCTGCGCTGGCGCCTCGAGCGTCGCGGACTCGACTCGACCGTGCACGACCTCGACGCGGGTGCACCCCCGGCGGGCTTTGACCTGGCCTACGCCTTCGACGTGATCGAGCACGTGCCGGACCCCTTCGCCCTTCTGGGCGTGCTGGAGGGGGTGGCCGCGATCGTGCTGGTGAACCTGCTCGAACCCAAGCAGGACGAGACCGAGCTGCACCACGAGCTTCCGATCCGGGCGATCCTCTCGAGGGCCCGGGGGCGCGGCCTCGTGCACTACCGCCGCCACCACCGAAGCTCGCACCTGGTGGCCTACGGGGTCAGCGACTCTGCCCGCGGGCTCTCGCAGCTCAGGTCGCGGCTCGCGCTGCGAGCGGGGGTACGGCGCCCGGCCGCACGCTGACAGGGCTCACCGACGCAGCCACCTGATCCGTTTCGCGGGGCTGCGGTTCTACGTGGGCGTGCGGGTGGGTGAGGTCTATGACGAGACGCGCGAGGTGGATGGCCGTTCAGCCCGCGTGTTCGGCTGGGACTACCGCACGCTTGAGGGGCACTTCGAGCAGGGCCAGATGCACTACGAGGTGTGGAAATGGCTCGACACCGGCGATGTCGAGTTCCGCCTCCACGCCTTCTCGCGGACCGCACACAGCGGGCCGCGTCTCCTGCGCCTGGGCTATCGCCTCGTCGGCCGGCGCGAGCAACTGGACTTCTACCGACAGGTGTGCCGACGGATGCGGGGGCTCACCGCGGCGGAGCTCGAGACGCGCAGGACCGCGTCGTTCAGCGCGCCGGCTTCGTAGCCTCCGCGAACAGGTCACACGCCCCGAGCGGCGCGGTGAGCCGCCTTCGCGCGAGCCGCGGATAGAGCCGCCGCGCCCGTTCGGAGGGCACGAACGAGGTGTGCAGCCACTGCCCATAGTGACCGCGGACCGCCGAGAAGCCCGCGCGGCGAAGCGCCCGGCGCATGGAGCGAACGGTCTGCTCGTTCACGTGCATGGTCCGCTCGACCGCGCTGCGCGGCTCGGCCGGCCAGCGCGTCCAGCGTGGGGGCCACAGGGCGCGCTGGACCCTGTAGGTCACGTCGTAGACCAGCCGGTTGGGCATCGTGTGCACGAACACGCGACCGCCCGGTCGCAGCAGGCGCAAGGCCTCCGCCAGGGCGGTGTCGAGCTCCACCGGGCTCAGGTGCTCGACCACGTCGAGCAGCGTCACGAGGTCGGCCTCCCCGTCAGGAAGGGGAACCGCCCTGGCGTCGGCCAGGACCACGGACGCGCGGTCGTCCAGGTCGTGGACCGACAGCGTCTCCCGGGCGAGCTCTACGGCGGCCTTCGAGTAGTCGACCCCGGTGGCCCGCGCCGCCCCCAGCTCGATCGCCACCGCGATCAGCTCGCCGCGGCCGGTGCCGATGTCCACGACGGTCTCGCCCTCGCGCAGGCACGCCATGGCCAGCGCGCCCTTGTAGAGCCCCGATGGCGTCCTGCCGCCCGACTCGCGCCACTGGGGCGCACCCGCACAGCATTCGAGGAAGTACTCGCGGTCATACTCCGCCTCCGAGACGGCGGGCTCCGGGAGATCCGCGGACTCGGCCACCCGCGCAAAGCTACTAGCCTGCCGCGCGTGCCGGACAAAGCGAGATGGAGCCCCGGCGAGGGGCGCGCCGCCCTGGTCACCGGAGCCCAGGGCTTCATCGGTTCCTGGCTCGCCCAGCGGCTGCTCGACGAGGGTGCGCAGGTGATCGTGCCGCGCAGGGACTGCCCGCCCGACTCGCGCTTCCGAACCGAGGGGATCGAGGAGCGTTGCACCGTCGTGCTCGCCGATCTCCAGGACTACGCGAGCCTCGTGCGGATCCTCAACGAGCACGACGTGAGCACCGTCTTCCACCTAGCGGCGCAGACGATCGTTGGCACCGCCAACCGCTCGCCGCTCTCGACCTTCGAGGCCAACGTGCGCGGCACCTACAACCTGCTCGAGGCCTGCCGCGCGGTGGGCGAGGTGGGGGATCCGATCGAGCGCGTGGTGGTGGCCTCCTCAGACAAGGCATACGGCTCCCACGAGACGCTCCCCTACCGCGAGGACTTCGCGCTTCAGCCGCGCTACCCCTACGACGTCTCCAAGGGGTGTGCCGACATGATCGCGCGCTCCTACGCATCCACCTACGAGATGCCCGTGGCCGTCACCCGCTTCGCAAACATCTACGGGGGCGGAGACCTCAACTGGTCGCGCATCGTGCCCGACACCTGCCGCGCGCTGGTGAAGGGCGATCGGCCCGTGATCCGCTCGGACGGCTCGCCCGAGCGCGACTACCTCTACGTGGAGGACGCCGTCGGCGCCTACCTCGCGGTGGCGCGGTCGCTCGACCGCCCGGAGCTCCGGGGGCGGGCCTGGAACGCCGGGTGGGGGGCGCCGCTGTCGGTCCTCGAGGTCGTGGCTTCCTTGTCGCGCGTCTCGGGCCGCGACCTCCAGCCAGACGTGCGGGGCAGCGGCACGCCGCACGGCGAGATAGACCGTCAGTTCCTGGACTCGACCGCGATCCGCGACGAGCTGGGCTGGCAGCCGGGCCTCGAGCTCGACGAGGGGCTCGCGCGCACCTTCGCCTGGTACGAGCAGCGCCTGGCCTGATGGCCGCCCTCGCGGCACGCGCCCCCGACGATGCGGTGGCGCCGCCGCCCGGCAACCCGCGCTTTCCACTGGTCGACTCGCTCCGGGCGCTGGGCTTCCTGATGGTGTTCACGGTCCACGCGGCCGGACAGGCCGGGATCTTCAAGGACCCGGCGGGGGTGCCCTGGTACGCGGCGTTCGTGACGAGGCTGGAGGTGGCACTGCCGATGTTCTTCGCGATCTCGGCGTTCCTGCTCTACCGGCCGTTCGTCGCCGGACAGGTGGGCTCGGCCAGGCGGCCGCGGGTGCGGTCCTTCGCC
>JBPCJI010000005.1:0-5184 GCA_051005475.1 Thermoleophilaceae bacterium | reverse complement strand
CAGGTCGTCGTTGAGCTCGCGACGGAACTCGCGGACCTCGACGACCTTGCCGCGCTCGCCGTGGGGCAGGCGCAGGGAGCTGTCCTTCACCTCGCGCGCCTTCTCACCGAAGATGGCGCGCAGGAGGCGCTCCTCGGCGGTCAGCTCGGTCTCCCCCTTGGGCGTGATCTTGCCCACCAGGATGTCCCCGGGCTGGACCTCCGCCCCGATGTACACGACGCCGTCCTCGTCGAGGTCCTTGAGCGACTCCTCGCCGACGTTGGGGATGTCCCGGGTGATCTCCTCGGGCCCAAGCTTGGTGTCACGTGACTCCAGCTCGTGCTTTTCGATGTGGATGCTGGTGAAGAGGTCCTCCCGGACGAGCCGGTCGCTGATGACGATGGCGTCCTCGTAGTTGCCACCCTCCCAGCTCATGAAGGCCACCAGGATGTTGCGGCCGAGGGCCAGCTCGCCCTGGTCGGTGGACGAGGAGTCCGCGAGCACGGCGTCCGCGGGCACACGCATACCCACCTCGACCACCGGTCGATGGTTGATGCAGGTGCCCTGATTGGAGCGCACGAACTTCTCGAGGCGGTACTCGCGCAGCTCCCCGGCATCCTCCTCGATGATGATGCGGTCAGCCGTCACCGAGGTCACCACGCCGGCCTCGCGGGCCACGATGACCTGGCCCGAGTCACGGGCAGCGCGGGCCTCCATGCCCGTGCCCACGATGGGCGACTCGGGCTCCAGGAGCGGCACCGCCTGGCGCTGCATGTTCGAGCCCATCAGGGCGCGGTTGGCGTCATCGTGCTCCAGGAAGGGGATGAGCGCCGTGGCCACGGACACGACCTGCTTGGGGCTCACGTCCATGTAGTCGATCTGCTGCGGCCGGGCCTCCGGGAACTGGTCGCGGTGGCGCGCCGGCACCTTCTCCTCCACGAAGTGGCCCTCGTCGTCCAGGCGGGCATTGGCCTGGGCCACGAAGCGCTCCTCCTCGTCGTAGGCGGCGAGGTACTCGATCTCATCGGTGACGCGCGGGCGGACCGGGAAGTCACGCACCTTCTGGGCCTTCAGCTCCGCTGCGGCCTCGGGCGTGATGCGCAGGCCCTTCTTGAGGACGACCTTGCCTGCGGAGGTCACGACGTCGGCCTCGGCGATCTCGCGCTCGATGTCCTTGTCCTTCCAGGTCACCCGGCGCCGCACGCGCCGGTAGGGCGTCTCGATGAATCCGTACTCATTGATGCGCCCGTACGTGGCCAGCGAGCCGATGAGCCCGATGTTGGGCCCCTCGGGCGTCTCGATGGGGCAGATGCGGCCGTAGTGGCTGTGGTGCACGTCGCGGACGTCGAAGCCGGCTCGCTCCCGCGAGAGCCCACCGGGGCCGAGCGCGGAAAGGCGCCGCTTGCTGGTCAGCTCAGCCAGGGGATTGGTCTGGTCCATGAACTGCGAGAGCTGGCTGCCGCCGAAGAACTCCTTCATGGCCGCCACCACGGGGCGGATGTTGATGAGCACGTTGGGCGTGGCCTTCTCCGGCTCCTGGATGGTCATGCGCTCCTTGACCACGCGCTCCATGCGCAAGAGGCCCACCCGGAAGGCGTTCTGGATGAGCTCGCCGTTGGCGCGGATGCGTCGGTTGCCCAGGTGGTCGATGTCATCCGCGTTGCCGCGGCCGTTGTCCAGCTCGATGAGGTGCCCCACGATGGCCGCGATGTCCTCGCGGGTGATGGTGCGCTCCTCCTCTGGCAGCTGGATGCGCATGCGCTCAGCCACGGCGCTGAGCTTCTTGTTGAACTTGTAGCGGCCCACTCGTCCCAGGTCATAGCGCCGGAAGTTGAAGAAGAGGCTCTCCACGAGCTTCTCCGCGTTATCTCCCGTGGGCGGGTCGCCGGGCCGAAGCTTCTTGTAGACCTCGATGAGGGCTTCCTGGCGAGTGCTCGTATTGTCCCGTTCCAGGGTGGAGGTGATGTACGGGACCTCGCCATCATCGATGGGCGCGAAAAGGGCCTTCATCTCGTCGTTCGACTCGTAGCCCACCGCGCGCAGCAGCTTGGTGGCCTCCAGCTTGCGCTTGCGATCGACCTTGACGTAGAGCTGGTTTCGGGCTGCCGTCTCGAACTCCAGCCACGCGCCGCGGTTGGGGATGACCTTGGCGGCGAACAGCTGGCGGCCGGTGGCCGGATCCTCCGTGGAGGTGTAGTAGACGCCCGGCGAGCGCACGAGCTGGCTGACCACGACGCGCTCGGCGCCGTTGATGATGAAGGTGCCGCGCTCGGTCATGCTTGGGAAGTCACCCATGTAGACGCGCTGCTCGAGGTGCTCGCCCGTCTCCTTGATATGCAGCATGACGTCGACGTACAGGGGCCGGCTGAAGGTGAGGTCTCGTGCGCGACACTCGAGCTGGTCGTACTTGGGCTCGCCGAACTCGTAGCGCTTGAAGTGCAGCTCCATGGCCTTGCCCGTGAAGTCTGCGATGGGGCTGATCTCGTCGAACAGCTCCCGCAGGCCCTTGTCCACGAACCAGTTGTACGAGCGCAGCTGCAACTCGATGAGGTCCGGGATGGGCAGCACTTCCGGGATGCGCGAGTAGGGCTTGCGCCCATTCTCGACGGGCACGAGGCGACGATCAGCTGCAGTCAGGGACATCAACCACTCCTGGCCTCACGGCAGAGGCGCTCAAAGGCACGGGGACACGACTCAAAGGCCGTGGGACTAGACAGGCCGCGCTCACCGACCGCACATGCTATCGCACGGCGTCGGTGACGTCAAACGGGAGGGCGCGGACGTGTCGGAGGACAGCGATTCCGTCACATCTAAGGGGACAGCGACTTCGTCACTCTCGTATCCATGGACACGAGGGAGACGATCACGTTGGACGAAGTGGCGCAGCGACGCCTCACCATCCTCACCCACCTGCTGGCTGACGACCTCACCCTCGAGGAGGCCGCGGTGCTGCTGGACCTCTCGACGCGCCAGGTGCGTCGGCTCATCGAGCGGCTCCGCCGGGAGGGTGCCGCGGCCCTCGTCCACGGCAACCGGGGCAACCACCCGGTCAACCGCATCGACGAGACCCGACGAGCGCAGCTGCTCGAGCTGGCCCGTGGGACGTATCGGGGCTTCAACCCGGTGCACCTGGCCGAGACGCTGGCCGAGGAGCAGCCCCATCTGGCGGTCTCGGCTCGCAGCCTGCGCCGCATCCTCGCCACGGACGGCATCGCCCCGGTGCGGACCAGACGTCCACCCCGGCACCGCAGCCGGCGGGAGCGCATGCCCCGTGCGGGCATGCTGCTCCAAGCCGACGGCTCGGACCATGACTGGCTCGAGGGCCGGGGCCCGCGGCTCACCCTCATCGCTGGCATCGACGACGCCGAGGGCCTGCTCACCGGCGCGGTCTTCCGGGCTGCCGAGGATGCGGCCGGCTATTTCGAGATGCTCGGTCAGACGGCCCGCCGCGTGGGTCTGCCGCTGGCGTTCTATACCGACCGTCACGCGATCTTCGCCAAGGATCCGGGACGACCGCCGACGCTCGCCGAGCAGCTCACCGGGCAGCGCTCGCTCACCCAGGTGGGTCGGGCCCTCGAGGCGCTCGGGGTGCGCTGGATCCCGGCCTCGAGCCCACAGGCCAAGGGTCGTTCGGAGCGGGCCTGGGGCACGCTGCAGGATCGACTCGTCAGCGAGCTGCGCCGGACCGGAGCCTCGACCATCGAGGAAGCCGCTACCGTGCTGCGTGCCTACGTGCCCCGCTTCAACCGGCGCTTCGGGGTGCCGCCCGCGATCGAGTCGCCGGTCTGGCGAGGATGGCCGTCGCGCTGGCCCATCGAGGCCGAGCTCTGCTTCCACTACCGACGCACGGTGTCGCGCGACGCCACGATCGCCTGGGACGGCACGGCCCTCGCGGTGCCCAAGCGGCGGGACCGGCGCAGCTGGTCCGGTCGTCGGGTCACCGTGGAGGAGCATCTCGACGGCAGCCTCTGGGTCCGTGACGGAGGCGAACGCCACCGGCTCAGCGAGGCACCAGCGGTGGCACCGCTGCTGCGTGCCCGGAACGTCAGTCGGGCGGGGCCGATCGAGGCACCGAGTGAACGGCCCATCAGCGACGAGCCCCGGGCCCCGAGCGCGACATGGTCGCCCCCGCTACCCCGCAAGCCCGCAGCCGATCAACCCTGGAGACGCTACGCTGCGGTCAGACCGAAGTGACAAAGTCGCTGTCCGGTTAGCGGACAGAATCGCTGTCCCTCGACACAACGCGGTCTACCTCTCCTACTTCGAGGCCTCCCGAGCCGGTTACTACGCATCCCTCACCGGGCACCCCTTCGGCAGCGGTCCAGATGCCGCGCGAGAGACCTTCGTCATCGCCGAGGCCCACATCGCCTACCGCTCCCCGGCGCGGTTCGGCGAGCCGCTGGCGTGCTGGTGCCGCGTCAGCTGGGCGGGTCGCTCCTCGTTCGAGCTCGAGTACCGCGTGGAGGCTGAGGCGTCGCCGCTCGGTGACGCGCGGCTGGTGGCCGAGGGCTCGAGCGTGCAGGTCTTCTACGACCTCGGTGCGGCTGCGCCCATGCGCATGCCCAGGGAGCTGCTGGCGCGCATCGAGGCATACCAGGGCGGTGCGGTGCCGGGGCGGGTCGTGGGCGGATGAGGGGCGGGGGTCAGCCGTGAGGGCGGTCCTGGCATCCTGCCTCACATCCATCGCGGCCATCGCCGTGGCTGCCTGGTCGCCGGTCCTGGGTGTCGAGGCGGCTGGCTCCCCGGCGCCCACCGCGCCGCGGCCGAACATCGTGATGATCTACATGGACGACTTCTCACCCCTCGCAGCGGAGCTGTGGAGCCGTCCGTCCCGGACCCCTGCGCTGGCGCGCCTCGTGGAGGAAGGCATCGAGCTCAACGCGACCGCCTCGACTCCGCTGTGCTGCCCGGCTCGTGGCAACCTGCTCACCGGTCGCTACGGTCACCGCAACGGCATCACGCGAATCGACATGCGGGACTATGACCCGACCGAGACGATCGCGGTCGAGCTGCAGGCCGCGGGCTACCACACCGCATACGTGGGCAAGTTCCTGAACACGCTGGCCCGGTGGGCTCCCGAGCGGCGTAGCGTTCGTGTCCACGCGCAGGGCTGGCACGATTTCGACGTCATCTGGGAGAACCAGGGCCGCTTCTACGACTATCGGCTGTGGACCAGGGATGGGGTGCGTCGCTACGGGCGCGCAC
>JBPCJI010000004.1:0-8207 GCA_051005475.1 Thermoleophilaceae bacterium | reverse complement strand
CGGGTCGCCGCGCTTGAGCTTGTCGACCTTGCGAAAGGGCGCCAGGTAGGTCGTGCGGTGGCCTGCGATCGCCACCGTGCCGCGCCGGCCCGGGAGCGGCGTGTCGCTGTAGTGGCCGGGACCCTTGCGCAGGTCGGCGGTGTCGGTGCCCTCGATCACGTAGTACGAGCGGTCCTGCGTCGGGAGGGTGATCCTCCCGATGGCATCGCCGCGCAGCGGCTTGCGCTCGATCACCCGCCTCGGCGGCGTAGCGAGCGCATCGCCCAGCCGGCTCTGCTGGCGGTTGGCGAAGAATGAGGAGATCGGCTCCTGCCAGGCGACCGTCACGACCGCGTCGAGGATCAGCAGCGCGCCGGTGACCATCAGCACCGAGGAGAGGAAGCGTGTGACCGCCCGTGCGGGGCTTCGGTGTGCCTGGGCCATCCTGGGTGAGTCTAGAAGCGCGAGGGCGCCCGGAGCTCAGTGGGGCGGCTCGCCCCCCGACGACGCCGGTGGGCGCGACTCCGGCGCGAGCGAGGTGATCGCAAGCGTGCCGCGCGAGGCCGCCTCGAGCACCTCGCTGGCCTCCTCCTCGCTCCGCGCGTAGAGCTCCACCAGCATATGGATCACGATCCGGCTGTCTCCCTCGTGCTTGTGGAAGCGCACGTGGGTGAAGAACTCGCGCGTGCCGTGGTCGCCAAAGGCCGCAAAGGCAAGCGAATCGGCCGCTTCCGGGCCCGAGCAGGACTCCACCTCGTCCCCGTCGACTGCCACCGTGCAGGAGGCTACCCACGGCATGCCGGTGACCATTCTCTCCCAGCGGTCGTCGACCGCCTCGATCCTGCTCACCCGCCGCCCGTTCTCCTCATAGAAGGCGAGGCTGAGGTGTGGCTGGTCGTGCATGCAGTCGAGACACTGCACGACCGCCTCCTGCACCTCCTCGATCGGCTCGACCGCCTCGGCCGTGTCCGGCTCCACCTTGAGAATGCCCTCGTAGTGAAGCTGGACCTCGAGATTCTGTGACCAGCACCGGTAGCAGCGGAGCCAACTCGACTGTGTGCCGACGGAGTCGGCGGCTGAGCCCTCCATCAGTTCATTATGCTCGCAGAGGTGAAGCGGGGGGTCTTCGGTGCGGTCTCATGCCTTGCGGGCGTCCTCCTCGCGGGGGCGGTCCTGACCGGTTGCCTGCCGGGGTCCGATCCCGAGCCCAAGAACATCAGCGGGGCGCCCAAGCAGGTGGCGGACGTGATCGCGCGCCTGGAGCTCGTCACCCGCCGGCAGCAGTTCGGCGAGCTCTGCAACGACCTGTTCACGCGCTCGGCCCGTCTTCGCGCCGGGGGCGCCGATTGCGTGCAGCTGCTTCGTGCGACCGCGAAGGACGTTCGCCACGCCCGCATCCGCCTGCTGGAGGTGAAGGTTCAGGGCGAGCGCGCCAGCGCCCGCGTGCGCACCGTCGCCGAGGATCAGGCGGCCGTCGAGGAGACGATCGAGCTTCAGCGCGAGCGAGGGCGCTACCGGATCGCGGCGCTGCGCGGGTAGGCGGTCCCGCACCTGCCAGGAGGAGCGAACGTCGTCCAGACCACTGGCGCGGTGCTCGCCGGGGGGCGAGGAAACCGCCTGGGCGGAGACAAGCCGGGCGCGATGCTGGCCGGGAGGCCCCTGATCTCCTATCCGGTGGCCGCCATGGGGGAGGCCTGCTCCCGCGTCGCGGTGGTTTGCAAGCACGACACCGCGCTGCCGTCGCTTCCGCGCGGCGTGGAGCGCTGGGAGGAGCCCGACGAGCCCCGCCATCCCGCGGCAGGCGTGGCCCACGCGCTGGAGCGAGCGGGCGATTGGATCCTCGTGTGCGCGGCGGACATGCCGTTCGTGACCGCGGAGGCGTGTCGGCGGTTGGCGCAGGCGGCTGCGGGGGCTCCCGAGGCATCGGCCGTCGTGGCCGAGGCGGCGGGGTGGCTCCAGCCGACCTTTGCCGTCTACCGGCCTGCGGCACTGCCGGTCCTGCGGAGCTGCGGGGATGCCCAGCTGATGCGCGTGGTGGGGGGGCTCGCACCCTCGCTCGTGGCGTTTTCCCCGGAGTCCATGCGCTCCGTGGACACGCCGGAGGGGCTCGCGGCCGCCGAGCGCGAGCTCACCGCTTGAGAAGGAGGCCCACCAGCGCGGCGGTGAAGGCGACCTGACCGATACCCATCGCCGTCCCCAGGTTGGCCGCCCCGGCGAGCGCGGCGAGCGCGGTCACCACGGCAAAGACCGCCACCAGGATCGCGGCCTGGACGGCGAGGCTCACCTACGGGCCGCCTCTCGGCGAAGGGCGGCCACGAGCGCGGGTGCCTCGAGCGCCGGGTCCTGGCCGGCGAGGAACCGCTCGGCCTTGCGCCGGCCGCCAAGCACGCGGAGGCCGGCCTCGCCGTGCTCTGCGATGAAGTCGTCGAGCGCCATCAGGCGCCGGGCGCGCAGGCGGGTCGCCGGCACGTCGATCTGCGCGCGATGGGCCTCGAGCGCCTCGTTCAGCTCGTCGATTCCCGTGGCGGGGGGAAGCGAGGAGACGGCGAGCACCGGGATGTCGCGCGATCCGAGCGCGGCCAGCGCCTCGACGAGGTCGCGCCGAGCCCGTTCCGCCACATCTCCCAGGTCCGCCTTCGTGACCACGAGCACGTCAGGCACCTCCATGATCCCGGCCTTCAGGAACTGGAGGGTGTCACCCGAGCCGGGCTGGACCACCACCGCGACGGTGTCGCAGACCTCCTCGACATCGGTCTCTGACTGGCCGACTCCCACCGTCTCGAGCACGACGATGTCGAAGGCCGGCGCGAGTGCCTGTGCCGCCTCACGCGTCGGCGCGGCCAGGCCGCCGAGGCGCCCGCCGGCGGCAGTGGATCGAATCAGCACGCCGTCGTCCTGGGGGTCGTGCTCGATCCGGACCCGATCCGCCAGCAACGAGCCGCCGGAGCGCTTCGAGGACGGGTCCACGGCCAGGACGGCCACCGCCCGCCCGGCCGCCCGCCAGTCGTGGACGAGCGCGCTCAACAGCGAGGACTTCCCGGCGCCCGGCGGTCCGGTCACGCCGATCAGATGCGCGGGTGCCTCGCCGCCGAGAGCCGCGGGGGAGAGCTCGGCCAGCAGAGCGCCCGCGCGCTCGCGGGCCGGTGGCGAGCGATCCTCGATCAGGTTGAGCGCGGCGGGAGCCGCGGAGCGGTCGCGCTCGCGCAGGCGGCGCCCCAGCTCGTGTGGGTCCTCTGGCATCGCGCGCGGAAGCTGGCGGCTCACGCCGGCGCGGCCATGCCGTGGCACTCGGCCACGAGCTCCACGATGTCTCCCATGATGCGTGACACATCGAAGTCCTTCGGCGTGTAGACACGCGAGACGCCGGCGGCCAGGAGCGCTTCGGCATCGGCGCGGGGAATGATCCCCCCGACCACGACCGGGACCTCGGCGCCGGCCCGGCGGAGCTCCTCGAGCACGTCGGGGATCAGCTCTCGGTGTGAGCCGGAAAGGATCGACAGGCCCACGACGTGCACTCCCTCCTGCACGGCGGTCGCAGCGATCCGGGCGGGGGTCAGGCGGATGCCCTCGTACACGACGTCCATCCCGGAGTCCCGCGCGCGAATCGCGATCTGCTCGGCTCCGTTTGAGTGCCCGTCGAGGCCGGGCTTGCCGACCAGGATCTTGATCCGGCGCCCAAGAGCCTCGGACACGCGCTCGACGCGGTCGCGCAGCTCCTCCAGCGCCTCGTTCTCGGGAGCCGCCGCGGCATCGGCCACGCCGGTCGGGCCGCGGTACTCGCCGAACACCGCACGCAGCGTGGCCGCCCACTCGCCCGTGGTCGCACCCGCTCGCGCGGCGGCCAGCGTGGCGGGCATGACGTTTGAGCTCTCGTCCGCCGCGGCGGACGAGAGCTCCTCCAGCGCGGCGTCCACCGCCGCCTGGTCGCGCCCCGACCGCCACTCGCGCACAGCCTCTATCTGCCCCCGCTCGACGTCCGGGTCGACGGTGAGGACCCCGCCGTCCTCGCCCTCCTCGAGCGGCGAGGGCTCCGTGGAGGTGAAGACGTTCTTGCCGATCACCTTCAGGTCCCCACGCTCGATCGCCCCCACGCGGGCGCGATGTGACTCCACCAGCCGGGTCTTCATGTAGGGCACCGCGGCCACCGCGCCGCCGTGATCGGCCACCACGGCCATCTCCGCGCGGGCGCCCTCCATCAGCTCCTCCACCAACGCGTCCATGACCTGCGATCCCTCGAAGATGTCGGGATAGTCGAGCAGGTCGGTCTCGTGGGCGAGGATCTGCTGGATTCGCAGCGACCACTGCTGGTCCCAGGGCCGCGGCAGCCCGAGCGCCTCGTTCCAGGCGGGGAGCTGCAGCGCGCGAGCCCGCGCGTCTCGCCCCAGCGTCACGGCCAGCGCCTCCAGCACGATCCGGATCACGTTGTTCTCGGGCTGGGCCTCGGTGAGCCCGAGCGAGTTCACCTGCACGCCGTAGCGCATGCGCAGGAACTTCGGCTCCTCCACTCCGTAGCGCTCACGCCCCAGCTCCTCCCACAGCCGTCCCATCGCGCGCAGCTTTGCGTGCTCCTCGACGAAGCGGATGCCGGCATTGACGAAGAACGAGATGCGCCCGAAGACGCGCGGAAACCCCTCCTCCGGAACGCGCGGGCGCACCCCGTCGAGCACAGCCTGGGCGGTCGAGAGCGCGTAGGCGATCTCCTGCACCGGCGTGGCCCCCGCCTCCTGCAGGTGGTAGGAGCAGATGTTCACCGGATTCCACTTCGGCACCTCGTCGACCGTGAAGGCGATCGTGTCCGCGATCAGGCGCATCGAGGGCTCGGGCGGGAACGCGTAGGTGCCGCGGGACAGGAACTCCTTGATGATGTCGTTCTGGGTGGTGCCCTGAAGCTCGCCCTTCCCGACCCCGTTCTCCTCCGCCACCGTCATGTAGAGCGCGAGCAGCCACGCCGCGGTCGCGTTGATCGTCATCGACGTGTTCATCTCGCCCAGCGGAATGCCGTCGAGCAGGGCGTGCATGTCGGCCTTGTGCGCGACCGAGACGCCGACCTTGCCCACCTCGCCGCGGGCGAGCTCGTGGTCGGGGTCGAAACCGGTCTGGGTGGGCAGGTCGAAGGCGATCGAGAGGCCGGTCTGCCCCTTCTCGAGGTTCCTGCGGTAGAGCGCGTTTGACTCCTTCGCGGTGGAGTGCCCGGAATAGGTGCGCATCACCCACGGCCGGTCGCGCTCGGGAAGTCGCGCCCGGCTCTCGCCCCGCGGCCCCTCGCTGTCGCTTGCCGCCATCCGCCCAATTGTATGGTGGCTCGCCTGATGAGCCGTGCGATCGACGTCAGGCACCTGGGCCGCGAGCACGTGATCTGCGCCCACGAGGTGGACGGGATGGTGGTGGATCCGGGGCCGGCCTCCAGCGTGGACGAGTTGCTGGCGGCCCTCGACGGCGAGCCGCGGGCGTTGCTGCTCACCCACATCCACCTCGACCACGCCGGTGCGGCCGGCGTGCTGGCGCGCACCTTCCCCTCGCTCACGGTGTACGTGCACGAGCGCGGCGCTCCGCACCTGGTCGACCCCTCCCGCCTGCTCGCGAGCGCCGAGCGGCTCTACGGCGAGGACATGCAGCGGCTGTGGGGCGAGGTGGCGCCGGTGCCGGCCGAGCGAGTGCAGGCGCTGGCCGGCGGGGAGACCGTGGAGGGGATGCGGGTGGCCTACACCCCCGGGCACGCGTGGCACCACGTCTGCTACCTCCATGAGGAGAGCGGCGAGGCGTTCGTGGGAGACGTGGCCGGCGTGCGCCTGCCGGCCACCACCTACACGCTTGCGCCCACCCCGCCGCCCGACATCGACCTGGAGGCCTGGTCAACCTCGCTCGACGCGGTGGCCGCCTGGTCCCCGACGGCGCTGTGCCTGACGCACTTCGGCCGCCACGAGGATGTCTCCGAGCAACTCGAGCGGCTGCGAGAGGGCCTGTTCGAGCGCGCCGAGCGCGCGCGGTGGATGGCGCCGGATCGGTTTGCGGCGTGGTCGGAGGCAGAGACGCGCGCGGCGGTGGACGGGGACACGGCGGACGCGATGATCCAGGCGGCGCCGCCGGACTCGCTCGGGATGGGTCTTCGCCGATACTGGGAAAAGAGCAGCGCATGAGCCCCGCCACGCTCGAGAAGCCGCGGGTCGATGGACCCGGCAGCGGACTCGGGGGCAACTGGAGGGTGATCGTCCTCAACGACGACCACAACACCTTCAAGGGGGTGGCCTCCGCGCTCGCGCGCGTCCTGCCGGGAGTGACCTACGAGCAGGGGTGGTCGATGGCCGAGCGGATCGACCGGAGCGGGCAGGCGATCGTCTGGACGGGTGCCAAGGAGCCCGCCGAGCTCTACTGGGAGCAGCTGAGGGACGCGCGCCTCACGATGGCCCCGCTGGAGCGCGCCTGAGCCGGCGGCGGGCCGGTGCGCCGGCTGTCAGTCGGGCGCGCTGTGCACTGGGAGCAGCGAACCGATGCCGGCGACCTGGTGGAAGGTGGGGAGGAGAGGCACCTGATGGAGCCCCGACACCTTCGCGCGCGCCGCGGCGATCTCCTCGGAGTACCAGTAGAGGTCAAACTCGGCCTGCGATGGGAAGAAGGCCCACTGCGTGAAGTCGAGCAGCCCGTCCTTTGCCCGCACGAGGGCCCAGCCGGTGGCCCCGTAGTCGAGCACGGCCTCCGCAGCGGGCAGCCACAACTCCTCGAACCGATCGCCGCGGAAGGGGTTTGCCACCCATTTGACCTGGGCGAGGATGCCGGGATCGCTCACGCTCCCACCTCCGCCATGATCGCACCGGGGCCCTCCTCGGTCTTGCCGAGGCCCTCCTTCTCCGCCCCCACCAGGATCGCGATCTTGCCCAGGTGCTTGTTGTCCCGCATCAGCTGGTGTGCCTCGCCGACGCCGTCGAATCCCATCGTCCGCCACAGCACGGGGCGGATGAGGCCCTGCTCGATCAGCTCGTTGGCCTTGTGGCACTCGTATGCGTTGGCGAAGTGGGAGCCGATGATCTGCTTCTGGCGCATCCAGAGGTAGCGCACGTCGAAGTCGAGGTCGAAGCCGGTCGTGCCGGCGCAGATCACGACCTTGCCGAACGGCTTGACCACGAAGACCGAGGTCGGGAAGGTGGCCTTGCCGACGTGCTCGAAGACGATGTCGGGAGCGTCGCCGAGGATCTCCTTCACCGCTTTCCCGAACCGCCTGGACTCGCCGAAGCGAGCCTTCTCCTCGTCGGGGGTCTCGCCGCCCTTCCGCATCATCCCCGCGAAGTCGCCGCGGTTGATGTAGCCCTTGGCGCCGAGCTTCTTCACCAGCTCTCCCTTCGCGTCGCTCGACACCACACCGACGCACTCGGCGCCGGTCGCCGCGCAGAGCTGCGTGGCGAACACGCCGAGGCCGCCGGCGGCGCCCCAGATCAGGACCCTGTGGCCTGCCTGGAGCTCGCACTGGTCGATCAGCATCCGGTAGGCGGTGAAGTAGACGAGGCCGTATGAGGCCGCCTCCTCCCAGGTCAGGCTCCTGGGCTTTGGGATCAGCTGCTGGGCCTGGACCTTGGTGAACTGGGCAAAGGAGCCCCAGGAGGTCTCGTAGCCCCAGATCCTCTGGCTCGGCGCCGCCATCGGGTCGAGCCCGTGTACCTCGGGATCCTCGTAGGAGGCCTGGTTGCAGTGGATCAGCACCTCGTCGCCCGGGACCCAGCGCGTGACCCCCGGTCCCACCTTCCAGACCACGCCCGAGGCGTCCGAGCCGCCGATGTGGTGGTCCTCGTCGGGGTGGTAGCGGAACACGGAGACGGGCTTGCCAAGTGCGGCCCAGACGTTGTTGTAGTTGACCCCCGCGGCCATCACCCGCACGACGACCTCGAGCGGCCCGGGCTCGGGCACCGCGATCTCCTCGAGCTGGAAGGCCTCGGTGGGCTCTCCGAAGCGCTCCTCGCGGATGACCCAGGCGGCCATCTTCTCCGGCAGCGTGCCGGGCTCGACGCTCAGCTCGGCCACGTTGGTCAGACCGGCGGATGGCATAGTGGTTTCGAGTCCTCCAGGAAGGTCGTGATCCGGGGCGCCGGATCGTATCGGCCGCGGGCCGTCACTCGCTCGGGCGCGACGAGGCACGCTCCCGCCGGAGGCGCCGTTACCGTCGAAGGGATGACCGACGGGCACACATTCGCCGCGCGCTGCGCGCGCATCGTGGAGTCGAGTGCCTTCAACTTCGCGAT
>JBPCJI010000003.1:0-14054 GCA_051005475.1 Thermoleophilaceae bacterium | reverse complement strand
CCCGACCTGATCAACACCGGCCGCACGCTGTTCGGAGCCCAGCCGCCCAAGGGGCACGAGCTGGACGACCACTACTTCGGCTCGATCCCCGAGCGCATCCTCGCGTGCATGATGGAGACCGAGCTCGAGCTGGCCAAGCTGGGGGTGCCGGTGAAGACCAGGCACAACGAGGTGGCCCCCAACCAGTACGAGATCGCGCCGGTATTCGAGAACTCGAACGTGGGCTCGGACCACCAGCAGCTCACGATGCAGCTGATGCGCAACGTGGCGCGCAAGTACGGCCTCGTCTGCCTCCTGCACGAGAAGCCCTTCGCGGGCGTGAACGGCTCGGGGAAGCACAACAACTGGTCGATGGGCACCGATACAGGGGGCAACCTGCTCGACCCCGGCGAGACCCCCGCGGACAACATCAACTTCCTGTTCTTCTGCGCCGCGGTGATTCAGGCGGTGAACAGGCACCAGGGCCTGCTGCGGGCCTCGGTCGCGGAGATCGGCCAGGACCACCGCCTCGGCGCCAACGAGGCGCCCCCGGCGATCATCTCGATCTTCCTCGGGGCGGAGCTCGAGAAGGTCTTCGAGGCGATCGAATCCGGTGAGGGCGATCCCCACACGCCGGCCTCGATCCTCGGGCTCGGCACGCCGGTGCTCCCGCCGCTGCCGATGCACGGTGGTGATCGCAACCGCACGTCGCCGTTCGCGTTCACCGGCAACAAGTTCGAGTTTCGCGCACTCGGCTCGAGCCAGTCGGTGGCATTCCCCAACAGCGTGCTTAACACGATCGTCGCGGAGGCGATCGACGAGCTGGCCGACAAGCTCGAGGCCCAGCTCTCCGGCGGCGGCGATCTGGCCGAGGCCGTGGGGGCGGTCGTCGGGGAGGCATACGGGGCCAACCGGCAGATCTGCTTCGGCGGCGACAACTACTCGGAGGAGTGGCACACCGAGGCCGAGCGGCGCGGGCTGAAGAACCTGCGCACCACCCCGGACGCGCTGCCCGAGGTGCTCGCCGAGGACACCGTGGCGGCCTTCGGGAAGTACGAGGTGCTCTCGCTGCGCGAGCTCGAGTCCCGCTTCGAGGTCTGGACCGAGCAGTACGTGACGCGCGCCAACATCGAGGCCGAGACCGCCGGGGCGATGGCCCGCACCCAGCTGCTCCCGGCCGCGCTACGCCACCTCGCCCTCACGGAGGCCGCCGGAGTGGACACGCTCGCCGGCGAGACCCGCGCCCTGGTGAACGAGTTCGTCGAGGCGATCAGGGCGCTCGAGGAGGCCAACGTGCACCCGGACGGCCTCGAGGGCCTCGACCTCGCGATTCATGCGCGCGACCACCAGCTCGTGGCGATGGACAGGGTGCGCGGGGTGGCGGACGGGCTCGAGCGGATCGTGGCCGACGATCTCTGGCCGCTGCCCACCTACGCCGAGATGCTGTTCATCAAGTAGCGCGGGCCGCCGGGAGGGTCCCGTGCCCGCGCCCTCCCCGCGGGATGCGGGACTGTGCGAGAGCTGTCGCCATCAGCGCGTGGTCACCACCACGCGCGGCAGCCGCTTCTCGATGTGCAGGCGCGCGAAGACCGATCCGCGCTACCCCAAGTACCCCCGCGTGCCGGTGCTCGAGTGTCCGGGCTTCGAGGAACGCACGCCCAAGGGCCCCCCCTGATGGCCTGGTGCGGTGCTCGCTCGATCGACGATCGAGCTGCGCTCCTCCCTAGCGCACGCCCTCGACGATGCTCCGGCCGTCCTCGCCGACGCGGGTGTCCGGAGCCTCGCCGTCGACAGTGCCGGTGAGCAGGCCCTTGGGGGCCCGGCCGCCGGTGCCCACCGCCTTCGCCTTCCCGTCCAGCCCCGCCGCGACTTCGTAGGAGAGCCGGTAGGGGCCGGCGCGGACCGCCGTCACCGTCCACCTGAAGGTCTTCTGCCGGCCTGGCTCGAGGCGGCCGAGGGCCCAGGTGCCGTTGTAGGCGGTCTCCCCCCCTGCGGGGGCCTTCTCCTTGGACTCGGGGTAACCGCCGATCTCCTTCGGCTCGCCGTTGATGACGAACACGGGCCGCCCTGGATCGGCCAGGGCGGGGTTCTCGAGCCGGGCATCAAAGCCCTTCACGGTCACGGCGATGTTCGGAACGGACCGCGTGGCCTCCGCGTTCCTGACCGTGATCCTCAGATCGGCGCGCTGTGCGAGCGCCTGGGCCGCAGGGAACTCGGCGCGAACCACCCGGACCTTGAACTCACCCTCGGGCTCGCTTTCGTCCTGGCGCTCTCCGCCGCCGCAGGAGCTCAGCACGAGCAGGCAGAGGCAGGCTGGTGCCAGATGGCTCCTCCTGGGCTTGACCTGCAAAGCGGGCTGAACATAGCACGGGAAAGCGCGCCGGCGAGGCGGTTGCGGCTGGTGGCAGGCGGGGCGATGGCGTAGGCTCTGAGCCGAGAGGGGGCGCGCCGTTTCGCACCCGGTGAGCGAGATGGGAGACGAGTGGTTCGTGCCGTAGCCGACCGAGCTTTCCTACCGACGAAGAACCTCCTCGAAGAGGTCGGCGACATGATGATCCTGACCGGCAAGACGCTCGCGTCTGCCCTCAGGCCCCCGTTTCCCTACGGCACCGAGTTCGTGCAGCAGTTCCTGTTCGCGCTGCGGTTGTGCTGGTTCCCGCTCATGATCTCCACGATCGCCTTCGGCTACGGCGCGCCGGGACTTCAGGCGGGCAACTTCTTGGTGCTGTTCGGTGCGATCGACCGCCTCGGGGGGTTCTTCGTGCTCGCCACGATCCGGGAGTTCGCGCCGTTCGTGACGGCCATCATCCTGGCCGGCGTGGGCGGCACCGCCATCACCGCAGACCTTGGGGCGCGCAAGATCCGCGAGGAGCTCGACGCGCTTCAGGTGCTCGGCGTGGACCCGATCAAGAACCTCGTCGTGCCGCGCTTTCTGGCGCTGATGATCGTGACCGGCCTGTTCAACATCTACGCGCTGATCTTCGGCATCTTCGGCGGAGTTCTGGCCACCCTGACCTTCAACGCTCCGCTCGGGCCATTCTTCTCGACCCTGCTCAACAACGCGTCGACCACGGACCTCTGGGGGTCGGTCGTCAAATGCACCCTGTTCGGGGCGATCATCGCGATCGTCTCCTGTTACAAGGGGATGACCGCCTCCGGCGGCGCAGAGGGCGTCGGGCGCGCGGTCAACCAGGCCGTGGTGATCTCGTTCCTGGGGATCTTCGCGTTCAACTACGTCTTCACGCAGACCCTGCTGGCAACCCACCCGGAGATATCGGTGATCAAGTAGTGCGCGGCGGATGGACAGAGGCCCCGAAGGAGTGGATATCCGCGGTGGGCGACATCACCAAGTTCATGGCGAAGGTCATGGGCGAGGTCTACTCGCTGCGGGTGCTGAAGTTCTTCGGCGAGGCGCTGCGGCAGGCGGGCATCCTGATCCTCGGCTCGGCGATCGTGATCTGGGGCCTCGCGTTCCTCCTCGGGCTCACGTGCGGCATCGCGGGCGCCTACTTCAACCGCTCCGTGGGCTCGCCCGCCTACGCGGGGGTCTTCTCGGCGTGGTGTGACCTGCGCGAGATCATGCCCTACGCCTTCGGCTACATGATGTCCGCGAAGGTCGGCACCGGCCTCGTCGCCGAGATCGGCGCGATGCGAATCTCCGACGAGATCGACGCGCTCGAGGTGATGGGCATCAGCTCGCTGACCTTCCTGTGCTCGACGCGCCTGCTGGCCGCCTGGCTCGTGCTCCCGTTCATGTACATCGCCGCCGTGGGCGCCGGCTTTTTCGCCTCCTACCTGGCCGTCGTGCAGCAGATCGGGGAGGTGTCCTCCGGTGGGTTCTTCCTGATCTTCTGGATGTTCCAGAACCCGCCCGACCTCTTATATTCGCTCATCAAGGGCATGGCGATGGCCACCGTCATCGTGCTCGTGGGCTGCTACTACGGCTACACCGCCAGCGGCGGGCCGGTGGGAGTGGGCACCGCCACGGCGAAGTCGATGGTGCTCAACACGGTCATGGTGCACCTGATCGGGATGGTGGGTACGCAGATCTTCTGGGGATCCAACCCACGCGCGCCGATAGGCGGCTGACGGACGAGCAAGGAGGAGAGACGTGGCAGACAACAGGCAGAACGACCCGGGCGCAGACGCCCCCGCGGCGGGGGAGCCGGCCGGCGAGGCCCCTGCGGGACGGGAGTCAGAGCCCTCGCCCCAGCGCGGGCCCGACCGGTCGGGTGAGGAGGTGCCGGACAACATCGTCGAGCAGACGCGCGAGGGCGAGGAGCCCTACAAGTGGCATTCCGGGCTCGAGCGCGACCACGGCTCGACCGACGCGATCGAGTTCATCGACGTGAAGAAGTCCTTCGGCCGCAACACGATCCTGAACGGCCTCAACCTCGGGATTCCCGACAACCAGATCTCGATGATCCTCGGCCCCTCGGGCACCGGGAAGTCGGTCTGCATCAAGCACATGGTCGGGCTCCTGTACCCGGACCGCGGCGACGTTCGGGTGCATGGCGAGTCGGTCCCGAACATGGTCGACGACGAGCTGTTCGAGATGCGCAAGAAGTTCGGCGTGCTCTTCCAGGACGGCGCGCTGTTCGGGTCGATGAACGTGCTCGACAACGTGGCGTTTCCGCTCCGCCAGCACACCGACAAGGGCGATGAGGAGATCGATGAGATCTGCCGGCGCCGGCTGCGCGAGGTGGGGCTGCAGGGCGCGCTGGACAAGTTCCCCAACGAGCTCTCCGGCGGCATGCGAAAGCGCGCCGGCTTCGCCCGCGCGCTCGTGCTCGATCCCGACATCGTGCTGTTCGACGAGCCGGACTCCGGCCTCGACCCCGTGCGCACCGCGCTTCTCTGCGAGCTGATCCAGGAGGTGCACGCCGAGAACGGCGGCGCGTACGTGGTGATCACGCACGACATCATGTCGGCGCGACGGGTGGCGGACTACATCGCCGTGCTCTGGAAGGGGAGGATCGTGGAGTCCGGTCCCGCCAGCGAGCTGTTCAACTCATCGAACCAGTTCGTCCGGCAGTTCCTCTCCGGCGAGGCGCGCGGCCCGCTCGGGATGGAGTAGGGCCGCCGTTCACGCCACGTGCGGGTTCGGCACGGCGATCACCACGAGGTCGTCGATCCCGTCGAAGTCTGCGGGGTTGCACGTGTAGACGGGGAGATCGTTGGCGAGGGCGGTCGCGGCGATCATGGCGTCGTAGGCGCGCGCGGAGGTCTTGCGCCCGGCGCGGCGGAGCGAGGCCGCGACGCGCCCGAATGCACGCGCGGCGGCGGCGTCGAAGGGAAGCGGGTCAAAGTCCGCCTCCGCCTGCTGGAGATGGGCTTGACGGGCCGCGCGCTCCTGGGCGTCGCGCGCAACGAGCGGGCCCACGGAGAGCTCGGCAAGCGTCACCGCGGTGATGACCGGCTCCGGGGGCAGCGCGCCGGCGTCGGTGAGCCGCGGAAGCGTGATCAGGGTCGAGGTGTCGAGCACTCCGCGGCCAGAGCGTGGTCCGTGGCTCACAACACCGCGTCGAGCGTCTGGTCGATGTCCCTGCGCAGGGCGACCGGATCTACGAGGGGGAGTCGCCGCCATCGCACGAGCAGCGTTTGCGGGGCCAGCGGGGGAGAGGCGAGCGGGTGCAGCTCCGCCACGGGCTGGCCGGCGCGCGTGATGGTGATCTGCTCTCCGCGAGCGGCGCGGTCCACGACCTCGCCGCCGTGGTTGCGAAGCTGCCGGATGTTGACCTTCGCCATCAGGTCACTGTATCACCTGTGATACATCCCGGATTCGCCTTCGGCGCGACGTTCTCCGGCAACCTGCGTCGGCCCGCGAGGGCGGTCCGTAAGCTGACCTCGTGTTGAAGGGCGAGACGTTCCGGCGGTTCGTCGCTGCCACCGTGCGGCGGCCGCTGATCACGATCGGCACGGTGGCGGTGCTCGCGCTCGCGGGCACTGCTCTCGCTCTGCGGCTCGAGCCGAGCGCAGCCACGGACACGCTCGTCTCGAGCTCCTCGGACACCTTCCGGGCCACGGAGCGCTTCAAGAGGGACTTCGGCGACGAGGCGGTGGTGATCCTGGTACAGGGCAACCTCCAGAAAACCGTCCTCACGGAGGACCTCGGGCGGCTGATCAGGCTCGAGGGCTGCCTCTCGGGCAACGTGCCGAGGGAGGGCCTGCAAAGGCTCCCTGCCGGCTGCCGCGAGCTCGCCGAGCTGAAGCCCGCGCGGGTCGTCTTCGGGCCCGGCACGTTCATCAACACCGCCGCCGGCCAGATCACGGACGAGTTCCTTCGCCGCCGGGATGCCACCGCCCGCGAGGCCCTGCGCGCCGCGGCCTCGGCCCGCAGGGCCTCTGCGCGCCGCGGCGATCCGCCGGCCGAGCAGAGGCGGCTGGCGAGAAGCGCCCGCTCTCTCGTGGAGGGCCGGTTCACGCGCGAGGCCCTCCAGCTCGCGCTGCGCTACGGGATCACCGGCCTGCCCTCGGTGGACAGCCCCGAGTTCGTGTCGACGCTCGTCTTCGATTCGCGGGGGGGCAAGGTCGGCGTGCCCAAGTCGCGCTTCTCATACCTCTTCCCGAGCAGGAACGCCGCGCTGATCCAGGTGCGCCTGCGGCCGGATCTGAGCGCCGCGGAGCGCAGTAGGGCGATCGATCTGGTCCGGGAGGTCACGCGCGATCGGCGACTTACGCCCAGGCGCGGGGCGCGCTATGTGGTCACGGGCGTCCCGGTGGTCGTGGAGCGCCTGGCCGACGAGGTTCGCGAGGGCATTCTCTGGCTGCTCGGCGCGGCCGTGCTGGTGATGGCGGGCACCCTGGCGGTGGTCTTCCCCACCAGGCTGCGGCTGCTGCCTCTCACCCTCGCGCTGGCGGCCTCGGCGATCACCTTCGGTGCGCTGAGGCTCGCCGGGGGCAGCCTGACGATGGCCTCGATCGCCGCGCTCCCGGTGCTGATCGGCCTCGGGGTGGACTACGCGATCCAGTTCCAGGCCCGCCACCAGGAGATCGCCAGGCGGGACGGCGGGGCGCCGGGAGACACCGCGGCCGAGGCCGCCGCCGTGGGAGGGCCGACGATCGCCACGGCGGGCCTCGCGACCGCAGCGGGCCTCCTGGTGTTGCTCCTGTCGCCCGTGCCGATGGTGCGTGGGTTCGGCGCGCTGCTGGTGGTGGGCATCGTGGTCGCCCTCGCCTGTGCCCTGACCGCGGGCTCCGCGTCGCTCGTGCGCTTCACGCGGGGCGGTTCCGGGCGCCGCCCGGCCGACCTCCCTCCGACCTTCCCGCGCGCGCGCGCCAGGGCTCGGTCGGGCATGAGAAGCGCGGCGACCGCGGTCGGGGCCTCGCGCTGGGGACGGGGCGCCTCGAGCGGGACGCGCAGAGCGCGACTGGCCACGATCGAGCGGGCCGAGCGAGCGCTGGCCTACGCGGTCGACCGCCCCCGGCGCGTGCTGGCGGTCGGCCTGGCGGTCGCGGTCCTGGGCTGGGCCGCCGACACGCAGACGGGGGTGGTCTCGGACATCCGGGAGCTCGTGCCCCAGGACCTCCAGGCGTTGAAGGACGTTGACGAGCTTCAGCGCCAGACCGGCGTCTCGGGAGAGATCGACGTGACCGTCCGGGCGGACGACATCACGCGTCCCGAGGTGATCGCATGGATGACGCGCTTCCAGGCGAGGGTCCTCAAGGACGGCGGTCATGAGGAAGGGGCGAGCTGCGCGCGTGGGAAGGACCCCCCCGACCTCTGCCCGGCGCTGTCGCTCCCGACCATCCTGCGCTCGGTCGACCTGCGCGACCAGGCCCAGGTCAACGGCCTGCTCGACGCCGTGCCCGCCTACTTCTCCCAGGGAGTGATCCGGCGCGACCGCAAGGTCGCGAACCTCGCCTTCGGCATCCGGCTGCAGTCGCTCGAGGACCAGAAGCAGGTGGTCGATTCGATCAAGCGAAGGATCGACCCGCCGGAGGGGGTGAGCGCGTCGGTCGTGGGGCTCCCGGTGCTGGCGGCCGAGGCAAACGGCCGGCTCTCCTCCCCCTGGCGGCGGGCGCTCGCGCTGCTGGCGGCGCTCGGTGCCGTCTGCCTGGTCCTGCTCGCCTGCGGGCGCAGCCGGCGCGACGCGGCGGTGCCTCTGATCCCGATCGCGCTTGCCACCTGCTGGTCGGGCGGGCTGCTGTTCGCGCTCGGGTTGCTTCCCGAGCCGCTGAAGGTCGAGCTCAACCCGATGTCCGTCACGCTCGGGGCGCTCGTGATCGCCGTCTCCACCGAGTTCAGTGTGCTGCTCACGGCCCGCTACCACCAGGAGCGCGAGGCGGGGGCGCCACCCGCGAGGGCGGTCGAGCGGACCTACAGGTCCACCGGCACCGCCGTGCTTGCCTCCGGGGTGACGGCCATCGCGGGGTTCGCGGTGCTGATTGCCTCCGACATCAAGATGCTCCGCGACTTCGGCATCCTCACCGTGGTCGACCTGAGCGTGTCGCTGCTGGGCGTGATGCTCGTCCTGCCGGCCGCGCTGGTCTGGGCCGAGCGCCATGGTGCGTTCACCGCGCGGGACCTCGACCCCCGGCGCCTCCTGAGCGCGCTGGCGGACTTCGCGAGGGCGCCCCCGCGCCGGCGCCCCCCGTCGATCCGCGCGCTGCGGGCGCGAGGAGCTCGCCGCGATGCCTGACGACCGCTTCGAGGACCTCGGCGGCGGTGAGCGCCCCAGCGCCGCCCGGCGCCTCGAGGAGGAGGACCGGCTTCGGCCCGAGCCCGACCTGCCGCCGAGGCGGCCCGAGGTCCGGCAGCAGGGCAACCGCTACGCGTGGGTGGTCGCGATCGTGATGCTGATGGGCATCAGCGTGCTGCTGTTCACGACCGCGCTTCCCAACACGGGCGGGGGGCTGCGCGGCCTTGAGCCGGGGACGATCGCTCCCGCATTCGCCGCGCCGCTGGTCACCGGGGACAAGGAGGGCGATGCCAACGTCTGCCAGCGGGAGAGCGAGTGCAGCGACCAGGCAGGTCGGGTGCCCGCCTGCCAGGTGCGCAGCGAGGGGATCTTCAACCTCTGCGAGGCCCGCGAGCGCCCGCTCGTGCTCACCTTCGTCTTCGACAAGGGGGCCGACTGCAACCCGCAGGTGGACCGCGTGCAGCGGATGAAGAACGACTTCCCCGGCGTGAACTTCGCGGTGGTGTACTTCACCGACGAAAATCGCGCGGAGGTGGCCGAGATCGTGCGCCGCCGGAAGTGGACGATGCCCGTGGCCCACACTCCCGATGGCGCGGTGGTCAACCTCTACGGCGTGGGTGGCTGCCCGACCACCGTGTTCGCGTTCAGGGGCGGCCGTGTGCTCGAGACGAGGCTGGGGCCGATGTCGGAGGACGGCCTGCGCGTGCGCGCCCGCCGGCTGATGCGCGGGCCCTAGATGTGGACGGTGGCCGACACTCTGCCGGCTGCCGGCCAAGCCGCACCCAGGCCGCTGGTAGAGTGAAAACGGTCGACCTGGAGGGCCTACCTTGCCCGGACTTACGCACCCTGACTCCCGGTGACCCCTGACCACCGATCACGTGGGGCGCCGTAGCCGCAAGCGGGCGCTTGACGCCGGGCCCCCGGGAGCCGGCGACGGCGCCCACCGCGCGGAGCGCGATGCCCTCCGCCGCGAGCGGGCCCGGCAAGCTCGGACGACGGACGCGGCGCCGTCGCATCCGCAGCGGCGGGGGCGCACGTCCAATGATGACCGCCCCCCGCCGCTCTGGGGAGCCTTTCCGCTCACCGAGCTGGTCACGTTCGCCGGCATCGTGCTGATGGCCTGGGGCTTCATCGCGGGTGCCGGCGAAGGCGGAAACGCGAAGATCGCCGCGGGGCTCGCCATCGCTTCGATCGCTGGGGCCGAGCTCGCGGTCCGCGAGCACGTGACCGGCTTTCGCTCCCACACCACGCTCCTGTCCGGGGGGGTTGCGATCCTCACGATCGTCGTGCTTGGCCTGGGGGCCGGGCTCGAGACCCTGGGGATCCTGCTACTCGCGGGCGTGGTGGCCTTTGCCGGCGCCTTCGTCGGTCTGCGCGAGCTGTTCAAGCGGCGCTCCGGCGGGCTCTCCTTCCGTTGAGCAAGGTGTGTGGTACCACCGCCGCCCTGCCTGCGACTACCCTCCCCGGCATGGACGAGCCTCGCCGGCTGCGAATCTCCGGCATCCATCACATCACCCTGATCTGCGCGAGCCTGGACCGCTCGACCGCCTTCTATCGCAACCTGCTCGGGATGCGGATGGTCAGGCAGACGGTCAACGACGACGATCGCGAGGCCCGCCACCTGATCTTCGGTGACGAGCAGGGAACCCCCGGCACCCTGGTCACCTGCCTCGAGTACCCCCAGCTCGAGAGGGGCACGGTGGGCACCGGCTCCACCCACCACTTCGCGCTCGCCGTCGAGAGCGAGGAGGAGCTGCGGGCCTGGCGCGACTACCTGAACGCCCAGGGGGCAGCATGCACCGAGGTACTCGACCGCGAGTTCTCCAAGTCGATCTACCTGCGCGACCCCGACGGCCACATGGTGGAGCTGGCGACCGCCGTCGCCGTCATGACGCCCGGCGAGTAGAGGTCTGCGGGAGGAGCGCAGCCCGCTCGTCGATCGGGCGAGCTCAAAGGGCGAGCGCCGCACCGATGCTCACACCGCGGACAGGGCCCGCTCGCGCACGAGCCGCGGAAAAGCGGCCGGGATTCCGGGTTCGACCTTCGCCTCGAGCACGGAGACGAGGGCGACCCGCTGGCGCTCGGTGAGCGTGCCGATCCGCTTGTCCTCCGGGATGCCCACCGAGACGAGCAGGCGCCGGCAGCGGGATAGCCCCCAGCGTCTCTGGCTCATCAGCAGGTCGCTGATCGACATCCCTTGTATCTGCCAGGGGCAGCTGAGCACGACCTCGGCGACGGACAGCTCGCCCTCCCGGACCTTCTCCTTGATGCCCGCTCGCGCAAGCCGGACTCTGTTTGCAACCTCGAGAGCCTCAAAGCGCTGTTGCCCGGCATTCGACACTGCGGATTCGCCCATGAAGACCTTCCCGCGCCTAAGCGCAGTTTCGACAGCAGATGCAGTTCCCCCAGCGCCCCGGGGCTTCCGGGATCCTTCCTAGCGCCCAGCAGGACCGGACTCCAATAAAGCCGAGCGCCCGCCGGCCGTCAACCGGCATCGGGCGTGTCCAGTCGCTAAGAGCGGGCTTTTCGGCGTGTCACCCGTTTGTCCAAAATGGAACAAGGGGGAGCGAGTGGCCGAACGCCCTAACCCACCTGGCGCGCCGGACTCACCAGCGCGAGTCGGTGACGGCCGCCGGGTCTGCCGGCAGGCGATCACGCGCCCGTTCGAAGGCTTCGAGGGCGCGGTCCAGGTGGTGACGCTCGTGGGTGGCCATCACGCTGGTGCGCAGAAGCGCACCGCCGGGTGCGACCGCGGGGTAGAGCGCCACGTTTGCATAGACCCCCTGGTCATAGAGCTCCTTCCAGAAGAGGACGGCCTTCCAGTCGTCCCCGATCAGCACCGGCACGATGGGCGTGAGCAGGTCCGAGCCGTCGGGCATCGCGGTGGGGGTGGCCACGTCGAAGCCGAGTCCCGCCAGGCCGTGCTGCAGGTAGCGGGCGTTGTCGAGAACCTTTGCAATCAGCTCGCGTCCCTCGTGGGACCGGATGATCCGCAGCGCCCCGAGCGCAGCGCCAACGGCGGCGGGCACCGCCGAGGCGGTGAACATGAACGCCCGCGCCTGCACCCGGAGGAAGTCGATCACCTCGGCGGGCCCGGCGATGAATCCCCCGCAGGAGGCGAGCGACTTCGAGAAGGTCCCCATGCGCAGATCGACCTGCCCGGCCACCCCGTAGGCCTCGCAGGCGCCGGTTCCGGTGGCACCGAGCACCCCGACGCCGTGGGCCTCGTCCACCATCAGCCGCGCGCCGTGATCGCGGCAGAGGGCCACGACCTCCGGAAGCGGCGACAGGTCCCCCTCCATCGAGAAGACGCCGTCGACCACCACGAGCACGCCGCCGCCGTCATCTCCGGCCCGCTCGAGCATCTTCCCGAGCTTGTCGAGCCGGTTGTGGCGGAAAGGGCGGATCCGGGCGCGCGACATCATCACGGCGTCGAGGATCGAGGCGTGGTCGCCGGAGTCGCAGATCACGGTGTCGCCAACCTCGAGCAGGGTCGCGATGCAGCCCACGTTGGCCTGGTAGCCGGTGGTGAAGACGAGCGCCTCCTCCGTTCCCATCCAGTCCGCGATCTCCCGCTCGAGCTCCAGGTGCAACGGCGTGGTGCCGTTCATGAAGCGCGATCCGGTGAGCCCCGTCCCGTAGGCCTCGAGCGCGTCCCGGGCCGCCTGCTTCACGGCCGGGTGGGTGGTCAGGCCGAGGTAGTTGTTGGACCCGAGCGTGATCCGCTCGCGGCCCTCCATCTCGACCACCGGCCCCGGCTCGCCCTCGACCTCGCGGAAGTAGGGCAGGAGGTCGTGCTCGCGTGCCGCCTTCAGCTGGTCCAGGCGCTCGTAGGACCGCGCCTTCTCGAAGAGATCGATCTGGATGGCCATGTTCACTAGGGTCTCACGCCGTGGCCCTCGTCGTGAAGCCGGTGCAGTCGCGACGCGAGGTGCGCGAGTTCGTCGAGCTTCCGTTCCGGCTCCACTCCGGCCAGGAGCGCTGGATCCCACCGCTGCGGATCGAGCGGCGCATGTTCCTCAGCCCCCGCTTCAACGCCTTCTTCAAGGATGGGGAGGCGCAGCTCTTCCTCGCGCTCCGCGACGGCCGCGTGGTCGGCCGGATCAGCGCCCAGATCGATCACGCGTTCAACCGCTATCACGCGAACAGCTGGGGGATGTTCGGCTTCCTCGAGCTGGAGGAGGACGCGGAGGTCCTCCGCGAGCTCCTCGATGAAGCCTCTCGGTGGCTGCAGCAGCGCGGCCGCGACCGCATGATCGGCCCGATGGACTTCACGATCAACGACGAGTCCGGCGTGCTGATCGAGGGCTATGACCGCGAGCCCTTCATCAAGCAGCCCTGGCATCCGCCCTACTACCGGCGCCTCTGCGAGGAGTGTGGCCTGGGGAAGGCCATGGACCTGTGGATGTGGGAGCTCTACATCGAGGATCGGGCCAAGATCGTGCCGGGCATCGTCGAGATGGCCGAGAAGCTCGAGCCCGAGCACGGCATCCGGATCCGGAAGATGTCGCGCCGGCGGCTGCGCAAGGAGCTCGACCTCTTCGGGGAGACCTACAACGAGGCCTGGAAGGACAACTGGGGCTTCGTGCCCTACACGGAGGAGACGCTCGATCACTACGCCCAGGAGCTGCAGCTCGTCTTCGACAGGCACTGGTTCATGGTCGCCGAGAGGATCGACACCGGCGAGAGCGTGGGGGTGGCGATCACGGTCCCCGACATCAACCAGGTGCTCAAGATGATGAACGGGCGGCTGCTGCCCTTTGGCTGGTGGCACTTCCTGCGCCGTGCCTCGATCATCGACCGCGTACGGGTCGGATTCCTCGGGGTCAAGCCGGAGTACCAGCACACCGGCGTGGCCGCAGCCTTCTACGTCGAGCACTTCGACATGGCGATCGAGCGCCCGCAGAAGTGGGGGGAGATGGGCTGGATCCTCGAGACCAACGATGCGATGAACCGCGGCATGGAGGGCATGGGGGGGCGAATCGTGAAGAAGTACCGGGTGTACGAGCGCGAGCTGGGGACCCCGGGCTGAGGCAAGTGGCCATGCTTGGCGCGTTCTGCATCCTCCACGTGCAGAGAGCGTCGAGGCTGGTGCAACTTGCCGTCCCCGGCCGCAGTAGACTCGGCGCCTCGTGCCTGAGCCCTTCGACAGCGTTTCCGAGCCGGCCGAGATCGACGGGGAGTGGGTGGCCGAGGTCCGCCACCTGCCGGTGCCCGTGGACCCCCGGGAGGGTCAGCTGCATCGCGTCCCACCGGCAACCCTGCCCGCCACGATCGCGGCGGCCACGGGAGGTTTCGTGCTCGGCGTGGCCGCCTTCATGCTCATGAAGCTGCTGAGGCGGCCGGCGGCGGCCCGCTCGATCGCGCGGCGGCGGCGCAGGCTGATCGCCAGGCGGGGCGGCCTTGACGTGGCGGACACCCGCTCGTTCCTCG
>JBPCJI010000002.1:0-10325 GCA_051005475.1 Thermoleophilaceae bacterium | reverse complement strand
CGGCACCGCCACGTTCACCAACCGCACCCGCGCCGCCTTCCGCCGGGGGGCGAGCATCGGCGTGGCCTCGATCGCCGGCCTCGTGCGGGCCGGAGTCGCCCGGGCGGCCGACCCCCAGCCGGGAATGGTGTCCCGCGCGGGCTGGGGCGCCGAGGCCTGCGCGCCGCGACAGGCTGCCGACCTCGGCGAGGTCCGCGCCGCCTTCATCCACCACACGGTGAACTCGAACGACTACACGCGTGAGCAGGCGCCCGACGTCGTGCTCGGCATCTGCCGCTTCCACCGCAACACCAACGGGTGGAACGACATCGGCTACAACTTTCTCGTCGACCGGTTCGGGACGATCTACGAGGGTCGTGCCGGCGGCGTGGACCAGGCCGTCATCGGCGCGCAGGCCCAGGGCTACAACGCCCAATCCACCGGCATCGCAAACCTCGGCACGTTCACCAGCCTTCGCCAGACGCCCGCGGCCCTTGGCGCGATCGCCCGGCTGATCCGCTGGAAGCTTCCTCTCCACGGAGCTCCCACCGCGGGGAGCACGACGCTTCTCAGCGCCGGCGGATCCACCAACCGGTACCCGGCCGGGCAGGCGGTCCGGCTTCAGCGGGTGATCGGGCACCGCGACACCGGCGCCACCTCCTGCCCGGGCGAGGCGCTCTACGCCCAGCTCCCCGAGCTGCGGCGGATGGTGGGCGTGCTGGGCCCGAGCGGGGTGCCCACCCGCCTCCTCGCGGGCCTGGGCACGCGTGGGAGAAGCGTGCCCTTCGGGCACACGGTCCGCGTCACCGGCCGGCTGTCGGCCTCCGACGGCCGGGCGCTCGCCCGTCAGCCGGTAGATGTGCAGGCTTTCATCGGTGGCAGATGGCGCGTGGTGGCCCAGGGCGCCACCGGCGAACAGGGGGATCTGACCGCGATCATCAAGCCGGCGCGCAACCGGTCGCTGCGAGCGCGCTACGCGGGCATCGGCGAGCTGCGTCCCGCGACCTCGCCGATCTTCGTCGTGGGCGTGCGGCCGATCCTGTCGCTCTTCCCCACCGCCAGCCGGGCATCGAGCGGCGCGCGCGTGGTGGTGCGCGGGCGCATCAGGCCGCGCAAGGCGCGCGTGTACCAGGTGCTGCAGCACCTGCGCGGACGCCGCTTCCGGACGATCGGGACACGCGCCCTGAAGACCCGCCGGGACGGACGCTTCCAGGGATTCTTCGTGCCCGCGCGCCCTGGCACGTACCGCTTCTACGTGGTTGCGCGGAGCGACCGCGCCACCGCCCGCGCGGCATCGGCCAAGCTCACGGTGCGGGTCGGGCGCGCGCGCGGCGGCGGCCTGGCCGCTCCCTAGCCGGGAGCACTTAGCCGTCCCCCCACCCCTGCTCGAGGTCCTCGCTGTAGAGCCCTCGACCGCTGGCCAGCAGCTTCACGGTGCGCGCCAGTACGCGCAGGTCGAGCGCGAGCGAACGGTGGTCCACGTACCAGACGTCGAGCTCGATCCGCTCGGGCCAGGAGAGCGCGGCGCGGCCGTTCACCTGAGCCCATCCCGTGATGCCCGGCCGCACCTCCAGCCTGCGGCGCTGGTGGGAGGTGTAGCGGTCCACCTGCACGCGCACCGTCGGCCGCGGGCCGACGATCGCCAGATCGCCCTGGAGGACGTTGAACAGGTTGGGCAGCTCGTCGAGCGAGTAGCGCCGCAGGAGCCATCCGACACGGGTGATCCGCGGATCGCGGTCCTCGATGTAGAGGCCGGCCCCCCGGTGCTCGGCTCCGACCACCATCGTGCGCAGCTTCCACAGGTCAAACGGCACGCCGTCCTTCCCCACACGCTCGTGGCGGTAGAACACGGGCCCGGGACTGTCGAGCCTGATCGCAGCCGCGGCCACGAGCAGGGCCGGCGCGCTCAGGAGCAGGGCCCCCACGGCCACGACCACGTCGAGCGCGCGGTTCACGCCGGAGGCGCTGGGTTACGGTCCCGTGTGACGTGCGGATCCTCTACCTGCATCAGTTCTTTCAGACCCGGGAGGGCTCGGGGGGCACCCGCTCGTATGAGTTCGCACGCCATCTGGTGAGTGCCGGTCACGAGGTCGTGATGGTAACCGCGGGCTCCGGGGGAAACGGGTTCGTGGACGGCATCCGGGTGGTCGGGGTGCGCGGCGGGCACGCGGACTATGTCCAGGCCACCTCGATGGCCAACCCGCGGCGGATCGCGTCGTTCCTGCGCTTCGCGGCGGGAGCCACGGCGGCGGTGCTCCGCGAGTCCCCGCCGGATGTCGTGCTCGCCACGTCCCCTCCCCTGACGATGGCCCTGCCCGCGATCGCCGCCGCGCGGCGCCACCGGGCGCCACTGGTCTTCGAGGTGCGCGACCTTTGGCCCGAGGCGCCGATCCAGATGGGGGCACTGCGCAATCCGGCGGCGCGATGGCTCGCGCGGGCGCTCGAGCGGGCTGTCTACCGCGCCTCGGCGCAGGTGGTGGCGCTCTCGCCCGGCATCCGTGACGGGGTGATCGCCGCGGGGGTGGCGCCGGCGCACATCACGCTCATCCCCAACGCCTCCGACCTCGACCTCTTCTCTCCAGGCCTCGACGGCGGGGACCTGCGCGAGCGCCTCGGCCTCGAGGGGCGCTTCCTGTGCTCCTACTTCGGCACGATGGGCGAGGCCAACGACCTCTCTCAGGTGATCGAGGCCGCCGCGCTCCTGCAGGAGCGCGGCGACGAATCGGTGGCGTTCGTGCTGCAGGGGGACGGCAAGCGCAGGCCCGCCCTCGCGGAGGACGTGCGTCGCCGCGGACTGCGAAACGTGATGCTGCTCCCGGCGGGTGACAAGGCGTCGGCCGCGCGCCTGGCGGCGGCGTCCGACGCCTGCATGACGATCTTCAAAGACGTGCCGATCCTGGCCACCAACTCGCCCAACAAGCTGTTCGACACCTTCGCGGCGGGCCGCCCGGCGATCGTGAACACGGCCGGGTGGCAGCGCGAGCTGGTGGAGCGCCACGAGGCGGGCCTGTTCGCCCGCCCCGGCGATCCCGCGCACCTCGCCGAGCCGGTGCTCGCGCTGCGCGAGGACCCGCAGATGGCGGCCGCCTACGGGCGCAACGCACGCCGCCTGGCCGAGGGCGAGTTCGACCGCCGACTGCTCGCCGAGCGGCTGCGTGGCGTGCTCGAGGACGTGGCCGACCCGCGGTCGCCGCCGTGAGCGCGGTGGAGCTCTCCTACTGCGTGGTGAACACGAACGGGCGCGACTACCTGTTGAGCTGCCTGGAGGCGATCGAGCGCACCCATCCCGCGGGGGTGGCACACGAGACGATCGTGCTCGACAACTGCTCCGATGACGGATCGATCGCGGCGGTGAGCGCCGCCGGGCACGACGTGCGGGTGATCGCGCTCGACAGGCGCGCGGGCAAGGCGGAGAACGACTCGACCCTCCTGCGCGAGGCACGCGGGCGTCTGTGCCTGCTGCTCAACGAGGACTCCGAGCTCCAGGAGGGCGCCACCACCGCGCTGATGGATGCGCTCGCGGCCGACCCGCGGGCCGCGGTTGCGGGCGCGCAGCTGCTCACCGGCGAGGGCGTGCCGACCGCCTCGGCATGGCGCCTGCCCGGGGTGGCGGTCGCGCTCGCAGGCGCGGTGTTCCTGCATCGCGCCTTCACCGTGCAGAGCGGCGGGCCGCGGACGAGGCGCGTCGGTTGGGTGCAGTCGAGCGCGGTGCTGGTACGGCGCGAGGCCGCCGCGGCGGTGGGCTTCCTCGACCCATGCTTCTTCGTCTACTCGGATGAGACCGACTTCTGCAAGCGGCTGCACGGGGCGGGCTGGACGGTGCTGCACGTGCCCGCCGCGCGGGCGGTCCACCACGATCAGCTCAGCACCGACCTTGGTAGTGCGCGGCGCCGGATCGTGGAGTTCCACCGGGGCCGGGACCGCTACCTGCAAAAGCACCACTCGCGCGCGAGCCGGCTGGCAGTGCGGGCGCTCGGCATCTGGTTCTACCTCGTGCGGGCGCTCGCCGCGCTCGCCCTGCCCGGCCACGACCCGCGGCGCTACCTCCTGCAGGCCGGGCAGGAGCTCTCCCCCGCGCGGGGGGAGGGGATTCGGGAGGCCGCCGAGGAGTACAACCGGCGGGCGCGAATCGCCCCATAGCGGCCGTTCCCGAAGTTGGGCCCGGGGCCCCACCGCCCGCCCCCTTCTCTACGCTCCGCCGCGACCCTCGTGGACCAAATCGATCTCGCTCAGCCAGCCGCCGTCCTGGCCGCCGCCGGCGCCGCGCTTCTGCTCGCCGGGCGTGGGCGGGTGATGGTCCTCGGCGGCCTGGCCCTGATCGCGGCCGGCGAGGCAGGACTCGTGGCGTCGATCTCGGACCTCGGCAGGCTGACGTCCCCCACCGGCGCCCTTGGCGTCGTGCTGGGACTCGCGCTGCTCGTGGCCGCGGCCGCCGTCTTCGTGCGCCGTCCGGCGTGGGTTCCGCTCGCGGCGGTGGTCGCAGCGCCGTTCCGGCCACCGATCTCCTTTGACCCCTCCGGCGGCTTTCCGCTGTCGCTGGCCGAGGACGGACAGCTCGGCCGCCTGCTGCCGCTCTATTTCGTGCTCGCCGTGGCCGTGATCGCGCTCGCGTGGCGAGCCCTTCACCCCGATCACTCCCCGGGCGCCGTGCGGGCGCTCCCGCGGGTGATCATGCTGCCCGCGGCGGCGTTCGTGGCGTTCGCGTGCGCCTCCCTCACATGGGCCGATCAGCCCGGCCCCGCGATCGCTCTGCTCACGTACTTCACGGTGCCGTTCGCGCTACTCCTGGGAGTGGTGGCGCGCTCGCCGTTCCCGGACTGGGCGCCGCTCTCGCTCGCCCGCATCGGGGTGGGCCTGGCGGTGCTCTTCGCGGCCGTGGGCCTGTGGCAGGCGGCGACCAGGGAGGTGTTCTTCTTTGCGGCCAACCTTCAGCTGTCCAACGCGAACTCGGACTACTTCCGGGTGACCTCGCTGTTCGGGGACCCGAGCCTCTACGGGCGCCACCTCGTGCTCGGCATGGGGATCCTGCTCGTGGCGCTTGCCCTGCGCCGGATGCACGTCTGGCTCGGGATCGGCCTGCTCATCCTGCTCTGGGCGGGGCTCTACTTCTCCTACTCGCAGTCCAGCATGACCGCTCTCGTGGCCATCACCCTCGCGGTGGCCGCGGTGACGGGGGGGGCGCGGGTACGGCGCGTCGTGTACGCGGGCCTCGCGCTGATGGCGGTGCTCGCCGCCGGCTTCCTCGCCTCGATCGAGATCCGGGGGGACTCCCTGCGGCGGGAGACGAGCGACCGGACCCGGCGAATCGAGGACACCACGCGCGTGGTGGCAGAGCAGCCGGTGATCGGCGTGGGCATCGGGGGCCAGCCCCGTGCGAGCCGGCGGCTGTCAAGGCGGGACCTGCCCACGCCGGGCTTCGTGTCACACACGACGCCTCTCACGGTGACCGCCGAGCTGGGGGCCGTCGGCCTGCTCCTGTACGCCTGGCTGATCGTGGGCGGCGGCCTGATGATCAACGCGGTTCGCAGGCTCGAGCCGGCGCTCGGCCTGGGGCTCGGAGTGGCGTTCCTCGCACTCTTCGTGCATGCGCTCTCCTACAGCGGGTTCCTCGAGGATCCGCTCACCTGGGTGGTGCTCGCGGTGGGGGGTGGATACCTCAGCTGGCCCCGGCGCGACGACGGCACCGGGCGCGAGCGTGGCCTCGATCAGCCGGCGGCCCCGGACCGCCGCGGCCGTGGCGAGCCCGCGGCCACAGGCGCCTGATGCGCGCGCTCGGCCTCGACGGCCGGCTCCCTCGGGCCGGGCTCTGGGCGCTACTCGGCGTGCTGTCGGGGCTCCTGGCCATCGCGCTGCCCGAGCTGGGCTCCGACCCGTGGCCGTTCCGGCCCGGGTCGGTCGAGCCACGCGGGCTCCTGGCGCCGCTCGTGCGCGCTGCCGGCGAGGAGTGGGACGGGGGCATCGCCAGATCGATCTGCTTCCTTGCCGCCCTCGGCGTGGCTCTGCTCGCCGCGGTGGGCCTGCGGCGGCGGGAATGGCCCGCGTGGGCCGGCGCCGGGGTGGCGCTGGCCGTGGCGCTGGCACTGCTGCTGCCCTCGACCCTGCTCCAGGTCGGCCTGCGTGATGCCACTCAGCCATGGTTCTACACCAACGACTCGACCTACCAGATCGAGCTGGCGGGCGACCTGCTCCTCGATGGCCAGAACCCCTACGGCCACGACTACCGCGCTTCGGGAATGGAGCGCTTCTACAGCTTTGACGGGAGCGCCTCGGAGGAGGTGCGCGAACGCGAGGTCGCACTCGAGCACTATGCGTACTTCCCCGGGACGGCGATCGTCTCGGCGATCTGGCGGCTCCTCCCGCGCCCGTTCGACGACTTCCGCGTGTTCGTGGTGCTGATGACCCTCGCCGGCTTCCTCGCCACGCTTGCCTTCCGTGCGCCGCTCGGGTGGCGCCTTGCGATCGCCGCGTTCGTGGTGGCCAACCCGATCGCCGTCCGCTCCGCCTGGTTCGGCCAGAACGACGCCCCCAGCATCACGCTGATGATCCTGGCCTTCGCGCTCGTGTCCCGCGGGCGGTACAGGTGGGCCGCCGCGTCGCTCGCGGGCGCGGTCCTGCTGAAGCAGTTCGCCGTCGTCGCCATCCCCTTCCTCGCGCTCATGCTGGTCAAGCGGCAGGCGGACCGGATGGAGCTGCGCCGCTGCGCGCTCGTCTTCGGCGGGGTTCTGGGGGCGGGGGTGCTGCCGTTCCTGCTCGCGGACCCGGTGGCCTTCTACGACGACACCGTGAAGTTCGGCGCGGGCACCTACAAGATCGTCGGCTACGGGCTGTCGGGGCTGCTCATCCGCGCGGGGATCCTGGCCGATCGCGAGGGCTCCTACCCGTTCGCGATCGTGGCCCTCATCAGCTGGCTTCCGCTGACGGCGTGGCTGGCCTTACAGCAGCACCGGGCGCGGGAGCTGTGGCCCGGCGCGGCCGCGTTCTCGATATCGATTCTCGTGCTCCTCTTCATCGGGCGCACATTCAACAACTACTACCTCGTGTGGCCGATGATGGGGGCGGCGGTCGCCGCGCTGCTCTACGTGGGGGAGGCGCGAGAGGGTGGCGCCAGGCCGTCGGGATGACCCCTATCTGGCTGGGCTGGGGGCCTTGCGCCTGCGCTCGGGCTTTGCCGCGGCGCCTCGGCTCCGCTGCTTCCGCGGCTCCAGCGCATACTGATAGGAGCGTCCCGTGAAGTAGACGCGGTCCTGGTCGGCGATGATCGGGCTCGCGTACTTTCCGCCGTTGTTGTACCACCGCCGCCTGCCGGTGCGGGCGTCGAAGGCGGTCGTGCTGTCCTTGCCGCTCTTCACCGCCCGCGAGGCCGCCGAGCCACACGAGGAGCAGGTCGTGGCGTAGACGAGCCCGCCCATCACGACCGGCGCCGCGTGCACCGCGCTCGGCATGTCGCGCTGCCACCTCGTGTTCCCGGTGGCGGCGTCGAGGGCAAAGAACTTGCCGTCATAGGTGCCCACGTAGACGCGCTGCCTGTACACGGCGGCCGAGGAGTAGATGTAGGTGCCGAGGGGGCGGGCCCACAGGAGCTTGCCGGTGCGCCGGCCGAAGGCGAGCATGGTGCCATCGGTGTTGCCGATGAAGACCCGGCCGTAGGCAACGACCGGAGTTGCGTAGAAGAACTCCCGGGAGCCAAAGCGCGACTGCGACTGCGCCCTCCACGCCAGCCTGCCCGTCCTGGCGTTCAGCGCGTAGAGGCTGCCCCCGTTTGTGGCGATGAAGATCCGCCCGCTGGAGTAGGCCGCTGAGGTGTTCACGCGGCCGTCGGTCTGAAAGCTCCAGATCTTCCTGCCGGTCCTGGCCGAGACCGCGTAGACGTTCTGGTCCCACGAACCGGCATAGAGGACGCCCTTCACCAGCAGCGGCGTCGATTCAAACGGCTGCGCCTTGAACCGCCATCTCTCCCGGCCGGTCTTGGCGTCCATCGCGGTGATGAAGCCGGTGGAGTTCGACGCACCCTGCGGGCAGGGCGAGAAATCCATATAGGACTGGTAGACGACGCCCTTCGCGATCGTCGGCGAGGAGGCCGCGCAGCGCTTGAAGTTCTTTCTCGGGAAGACGTTCCTCCCCGTCTTCCCGTCGAGGGCGAAGAAGAGCCCCTTCTGCTGGGCGAGGTAGATGTTGCCGTAGGCCGCAGATGGGGGGAACTCGAGCGTGTCGTGGGCATCGATCCGCCATAGGCGCCGGTAGGGAGGGCGGTGGTCATACGGCGAGAGCTTGCTGCGCTGCAGGTCATAGCCGAAGGTGGGCCACGGCTCGGGGATCTCCACCCGAGCCGGCAGCTTGGGCTCCTTCGGCTCGGCCGAGCGGTCGAACTCCTCGTCCGCCGATCCACGCTTATCAACCGGCTTGGTCTCGTGCCGGTAGTAGAGGGCGGCGGCGGCCAGGAGGACGAGCGCAAGCGCACCGCCGGTGAGGAGTCGCCGTCTCATGTCGGAGGCTCACGATGGCAGAGACCCCGGCCGTGCCGCTCCGGCGCCGCGCGCGTGGCCTCAGCGCCGCGCAAGCAGGGCCCAGATCCGTTTCGTGACCCTCGGCACCTCGACGCCCAGGCGTCGCTCCTCGAGCTCGCGGGCCCACTGCGGGGTCCCCGGGCGGATGACGGTGCCCTTCCCGAGCCGGTAGGCCACGAGGGCCGGCCGGCCCTCCTCGCGCCCGGCCGAGCTGAGCAGTCGGGCGGCCTCGGGCAGGCGCTCGGAGCGCTCGAACACCGAGAACTCGCCGAAGAGCCCGTCGCCGTCCTTGAACAGCCCAAGGCTGTCCTGCTCAGCGCTGAGCGGCGCGGGGGGATCGGCCCGGAAGAGCCGGGTGCGCTCTCCGAACAGGTCGTCGGGCCGTGGCGGGCTCGGGTCGCGAAACCGCTCACCCACGAGCGCAACGGTGCGCTTGAGCGAGTTCCCGCCGAACGACACCACGCGCAGGCCCTTTTCGACCTCGTCGCGGAGCTCGTCACGGACGCGTCGCGGCAGCCAGGTCGTTGTGCCGGCGAAGGCCACGCCCGGGGCATTGGCGATCGTGGGCCCGTCGCGGCGGGCGAGCGCGAGATCCGTGGTGAGGTCGTAGGCCAGTCTCTCGCGGTCGAGAAAGCGCAGCAGCGGCGAGATCTCCGAGCGGAAGCGGACCGGCAGGGCGCCCCCCTGAAACGGGCGTCCGACCGGGAGGGAGCGCGCGGTGGCGAGCGTGTCGGCGAAGCCGTCGAGATCCGAGTCGAAGCGGTTGAGGCCCTGCCAGCTGACCGCCGGCAGCACCAGGAGCGGCCGCGGGCGCCGCCGGGCCCTGCGCGGCGGCAGACCCGCCACGGCCAGTGGCCAGACGGCCCGCCGGCCGCGGGCGCGAACCCGTACCAGGTAGACCCCGGTGCGAGCCCTGCGCGGTATCCGCACGCGCAGCGTGCCTCCGCGGCGGCGGCCCCGACCGATTGTGCGGCGTGCCCCCAGCCGGGACAGCGCAAAGCGCAGCGGACGCGGGCGCGGGCCCACCCGCAGGCGGACCAGCGATCCCGCCGCCACGACCCCGAGCGGCCCCCGCAGGGTCAGCCGACGGACCGCCACACCGGTTCCGCGAGGGGCGTTGCGCGGCGTGGGGGCCGGGTCCGGAGCGAGCGTCTGGTTGCCGGCGAGGTCCCGGATGCGGACCTGGAAGGCGTAGTCGCCGTCCACCGCAAGTGCGCCGCCGATCACCCTGCCATTCCACAGGGCGCTGCGCGTGCCGTCCCCGCGGAAGCGCCTGACCACGCGCGGCGGGCCGTCATCCGTGCGAAAGACGCGGAACTCCGGATACTCGTTGGCCGGCCCGCGGTAGCGCACCCGTGCGCCCACCGGCTCACCCGAGCTGGGGTCGAGCACGCCAGGAGTCGTGGCGGTGAGGCGCACGCGCGGCGCCGCGGTGTCCACCCGGATCTTCTTGATCGAGTCGAGCACCCGGCCCTCCTTGCGCCTCACGACCCGCATCCGGTAGGCCCCGTCGGGCACGCGGCCCCCGTCGCCGTCGCGGCCGTCCCAGCGGAAACGGTGCTTGGCGTCGCCCGCGAGACGCCGGTCATCGACGATCCGGCGCAGCTCGTTGCCCTCCCCGTCGATGATCGAGAAGGACACCTCGGCGGGCTCGGAGAGGTCGAAGCCGACCTTGGTGGAGTCCTGGACGCCATCTCCGTCTGGAGAGATGTTCGCCGGGAAGGTGATGAAGCGCACGACCACGGGAACGTCCTGCTTGAGCGACTGGGTAACGAAGAAGGCGCCGACCGTGGCAAGCACGAGCAATGCGAAGACGGCGCGGACCAGAGAGCTCGACTCCAC
>JBPCJI010000001.1:0-4745 GCA_051005475.1 Thermoleophilaceae bacterium | reverse complement strand
AGGTGCTCGGCGCAATCGCCTTTCAGCCAAACGTCGCGGTGCTGCACACCGACTCCTCCGTGCTGCCGCGCCGGCGCGCGGCATGGGCGAGCTGGAACTATCACCTCACCCCCGAGCCGCCCGCCGGCACACAGCTCACCTACTGGATGAACAACCTCCAGTCGATCGACTCCCCCACCAACTTCCTGCTCACGCTCAACCGCACCGAGGCGATCGACCCGGGCAAGATCATCCGCACGATCCCCTACGCGCACCCGGTCTTCACCCCCGAGGGCGTGGCCGCGCAGGCCCGCCACGGCGAGATCTCGGGAGTGGACCGCACGCACTACTGCGGGGCCTACTGGCGCTGGGGCTTTCACGAGGACGGCGTGGTGAGCGCGCTGAAGGCCATCGAGCGGGTCGGCACGTCGGCGCCGAGACAGGCGGTGGGAGCGTGAGCGCCTCCGCGGTCTACGAGGGCTGGGTCCGCCACCGCCGGCACACCCCGGTCGAGCACTCCTTCACCTACCGCCACTCGATGGTGCTGCTCGACCTCGACGAGCTGCCGGAGGTCTTTGACCGCCACCCGCTCTTCTCCGCGCGGCGGCCCGCGCTCGCCCGCTTTCGCCGTGAGGACCACTTCGGCGACCCCGAGCGGCCGCTGGCCGAGTGCGTGAGAGAGCTGGTGGAGGAGCGCACCCGAGCGCGCCCCGTGGGCCCGATCCGCCTCCTGACGACGCTGCGCACGCTCGGGCACAGCTTCAACCCGGTGTCCTTCTACTACTGCTTTGCGCCCGACGGTGAGCAGGTCGATGCCGTGGTGGCGCAGGTCACAAACACGCCCTGGGGCGAGAGCCACGCCTACGTCCTGCGCCGCCAGGGCGAGACCGTCATGCGCGACACGATGGAGAAGGTCTTCCACGTCTCGCCGTTCATCGGGATGGACAACCGCTACGACTGGCGGGTGACCGAGCCGGAGGACCGGCTGCTCGTGCACATCGACGAGCGCGATGGCGACGGGCACCAGGTCTTTGACGCCACCCTCTCCCTGGAGCGCCACGAGCTCTCGCGCTCGCGCCTGTCGCGCATGCTGCTGGAGTTCCCCGCGGCGTCGCTGCGCGTCGTGACCCTCATCTACTGGAACGCCCTGCGACTGAAGCTCAAGGGCGCGCCCTACCACCCGCACCCCAAACGATGAAGAACGACCTCTCACGCCGCTTCATGTTCCGCCTGTTCGCCGGCATCACGGGCGAACGCCTCGTGGTCACCGAAGGCGGTCGCCGCTATGTGTTCGGCCCGCCGGACGCCGCGCTGCACGCCGACGTCACCGTGCACTCACCCGAGGTGTGGCGGCAGGTGTTGCGCGGCAGCACGGGGCTGGCCGAGTCCTACATGGACGGCCTGTGGGAGACCGACGACCTGGTCGGCCTGATCCGGCTCGGGGCCCGCAACATGCACGGGCTCGACCGCGCCCGGCGGCGGTGGCACCCGCTGCTCCGCGCCGGACAGCAGATCGCCGACATGGTGCCCCACAACGACCGCGAGGGCAGCCGGCGCAACATCTCGGCCCACTACGACCTCGGCAACCCGCTTTTCTCGCTCTTCCTCGACCCGACGATGATGTACTCCTGCGCCCTCTTCGAGTCGCCCGACCTCACCCTCGAGCAGGCCCAGCTCGCAAAGCTCGAGCGGATCTGCCGGCAGCTGCGCCTCGGTCCCGACGACCACCTACTGGAGATCGGCTCGGGCTGGGGTGCGATGGCGGTTCACGCGGCCTCGCGCTACGGGTGCCGGGTGACCACCACCACCATCTCCCAGGAGCAGCACGATCTCGCCACCGAGCGCGTGCGGGAGGCGGGGCTGGAGGGCCTGGTGACCGTGCTGCTGAAGGACTACCGCGACCTCGAGGGCACCTACAGCAAGCTGGTATCGATCGAGATGATCGAGGCGGTCGGCTGGCAGTACTTCGACACCTACTTCGAGCACTGCTCGAACCTGCTCGAGCCAGAGGGGCTGATGCTCCTCCAGGCGATCACGATAGACGATCGCGCATACGAGGGCGAGAAGGCCTCCAAGAGCTTTATCAACACCCAGATATTCCCCGGCGGGTGCCTACCCTCGCTCGAGGTCATCCACCGCTGCGTGGCGCGGCGCACCGACCTGCGCACCGTCGCGATCGAGGACATCACCGAGCACTACGGTGAGACGCTGCACCGCTGGCGGGATGCGTTCGTGGACAACGCCGCGCGCGCCGGCGAGCTCGGGTACGACCTGCGCTTCCGGCGCATGTGGGAGCTCTACCTGGCCTACGTGGAGGCGGGCTTCCGCGAGTGCCGGATCGGCGACGTCCAGATGCTGCTGGCCAAGCCGCAGTGGCGCGGCAGGCTGCCGCTGCGCTCGAACCTGAAGGATCCGGCATGGATGCCGAATCCTTCGCATCGCTCACAACCGCGGCTCGCGGCTGAACATGCGGTCGGAGATGCGGTCGAGGAGGAAGCCGGGGCCGCGTGAGGCCAGCTTGGCAAGGGCGGTCTTGCCGCCCGGGCCGAGCACCGTGCGGTCCTCGCGGATGGCCGACACCACCTTGTCAGCCCACTCGGCGGGCTCCTGCTTCTCCCAGTCGGAGGTATCGAGGTAGCGCCCGTAGGCCTCCTCGGTGGCGTCCAGCATGTCGGTGTTCACCCCCGGCGTGACGAGGTGGAGCGTCGAGACCCCGGTGCCCTTCAGCTCGCGCCTGAGCGACTCGGTGAAGGCCACGACGCCCGCCTTGGACGCGGCGTAGGTGCTCGCGCCCGGAAAGTAGGCATAGCCCGAGACGCTCGCGTTGTTCACCACCTTGCCGGCCCGCCGCTCGAGCATCCCCGGAAGGACGAGCTTCGTCAGGTGCGTGAGGCCGGCCAGGTTGGCCTGGAACATCGCGTAGATCTCGCCCACGTCCTGCTCCTCCAGCAGGCCTCCGGTGACCAGCCCCGCGTTGTTGACCAGCAGGTCGATACGGCCGAGATCATCTCCCAGGCCCGCGGCCGACTCCTCGATCGCCTCGCGCGAGCCGAGGTCCACGCGCACCGGCCGGATCTCGCGGGCGCGCGGCTGGGCGATCGGCTCAAAGCGCTCCGGGGAGCGCATTCCGCACAGCAGCAGCCCCACCGGCTCGCGGGCGATCGCCTCGGCGATCGCCCGGCCGATCCCCCGGTTGGAGCCGGTCACGAGTACCCTGGCACCGGATAGGTCCATGCTTTCAGCCTACGTGGTCCACCCGGCCTGATCGGACCAGGCGTTTTGTCCGTATTCCAAGCGATGGGTTCAGCGCTCACACTGGCGTACGACCGAGCCGGAAGCGGAGAGCCGCTCGTGCTCGTGCACCCGCTGGGCGCAGACCGCACCGCCTGGGAGCCTGTGATGCAGCCGCTGGCCGACGAGCACGACGTGCTCGCCGTGGACATGCCGGGCTTCGGGGAGTCGGCCGAGCTGGCTGAGCGGGTGGCAGCCACGCCCGAGGCGATCGCGGGCACGATCCTCGCGACGCTCGACTCCCTCGGGCTCGCCGCCGCCCACGTGGCGGGCATCTCGCTCGGAGGTTGGGTCGCGCTCGAGCTCGCCAAGACGGGCCGTGCCCTCTCGGTCACCGCGATCAACCCCGCCGGCTTCTAGGCTCGGCCGCTGGGGCCGCGTCCCGAGGTGGCACGGCGCACCGCCAGGCGGCTGTTTCCACTCGCACGGCCCTTCCTGGCCACGGCCCGCGGCCGGCGCCTGGTGCTCCGCGGAACGATGGCACATCCCGAGCGGGTCCCATCCGCAGCGGCCTACAGGCTGGTCAGGGCCTACGCGCTGTCCGCCGGATTCGAACGCGCCAACGCCGAGATGCGGCGTACCCTCTTCGCCGGCATCGAGGACATCGACGTGCCGGTCACGCTGGCATGGTCCGATCGCGACCGCCTGGTCGGGCGCCCCCGCCACGACCCCGCCGGTATCCGGATGGTCACGCTGACCGACTGTGGCCACGTTCCCACGTGGGACTCCCCGGACCAGGTCACCGACACCATCCTCTCCACCACGCGCGCGGCCCACCGCGCCCGCCCGACTCTGCGCGCCTGAGGGCATCCACCCGCGGCTTCCCAGCCGCGAGCGAGGTCACATAAAAAGCCCGAGTTGCGGCGCAGCCGCCGCTGGTGGGCGGTCCGCTCGCTCTGGGGCAGGGCCGGCGCCGGCGGCGTCAAGACCATCCGTCCAGGGTGGCCTCCCGGGCTGTGCTGCGAGAGCCGATGTGCCGACAGGGAGAGAGATGCTTTCCAGCGGACACCCCCTTCGCAGGATCCCGATTCCCTTCTGCGCGCGCCTTCCGAGAATTCTCGGGCTGCTCGTGATGTGCCCGGTCGTCGCGCTCGCCTTCTGCGGTGAGGCCCTCGCCGCAGAGCCGGCAAGGGCCACCGCGACCGACACCTACGAGGTGATACAGGGACTCGGCCCCGCAAAGCGCGTGGCCAGGGGGCTCCTGCGGGTGAAGCTGAAGGACGCCGAGACCGTGCTCACGCACGGGCTGGATCCGGAGCGGCCGGCCGACGCGGGGGGGCAGCCGCTCGATGCCGCCGGGCCCGAGCGCCAGCCCGTCTGTGCCTCGGACTACTACCAGCACGTTCTCTACGGCCGCCCCTCCGACGCGCCCGACCGGCTGTCCTCGGTGAAGGCCACGATCCTGTCCGAGATCAAGCAGATGGATGCCCTGTTGAACCAGGAGGCGCTGGCCTCAGGCGGCCTGGCCGCGGACT